>NZ_BJCE01000452.1:0-1932 GCF_005402885.1 Sphaerospermopsis reniformis | reverse complement strand
TAATTGATAATTGATAATTGATAATTGATAATTAATAATTAATAACTTCTACCTCCCCTACCTGCCCTACTTCCCCTGCCTTCTGCTATGGTGAGAAATATAAGAAATATATAAATAAATTGATGTAATGCAAAAAAATTGGCAAATTGGATCTTTATTTGGCATTCCTTTGTTTTTGGACTCCCTATGGTTTGTAATTGTTGGGTTGGCAACTTTAAATTTTGGGGTTGCTTACCAAGAATGGGGAACTGTCACGGCTTGGAGTGCAGGACTGGTAATGGCACTGCTGTTATTTACTTCTGTGCTATTGCATGAGTTGGGGCATAGTTTAGTGGCGCAGTCCCAAGGAATTAAAGTTAATTCGATTACGCTGTTTTTCTTTGGTGGTATTGCAGCGATAGAGGAAGAGTCAAAAACTCCAGGTAAAGCTTTTCAAGTGGCGATCGCTGGTCCTGCGGTAAGTATTATCCTGTTTTTGTTGTTAACTCTAGGTTATCAAGTGATTCCTGATACTACATTATTAAATGTTATGGTCAGGGATTTAGCAAGAATTAACTTGGTTGTGGCTTTATTTAACTTGATTCCTGGTTTACCTTTGGATGGGGGACAGGTATTAAAAGCAGCACTGTGGAAAGTTACAGGCGATCGCTTTCAAGCAGTACATTGGGCGGCTAAGTCTGGACAAATTTTAGGTTATTGTGCGATCGCTTGCGGATTTGCTGTAGATTTCTTTACCCAGGAATTGGTAACAGGTTTGTGGATTGTATTATTAGGTTGGTTTGCAATTCGTAATGCCAATACCTATGACAATGTTACCACCCTGCAAGAAACTCTGATTAAACTCCAAGCAGTTGACGCGATGACTCGTGATTTTCGCGTAGTTGACGCAAATAAAACATTACGGGAGTTTGCGGACTTATATCTTTTAGATACATCTTTTCCCCATACATCAAACATTGCACATACTTATTTTGCTGCATCCGATGGACGTTATCGGGGTTTAGTGAAAATTGATGATTTGCGGATCACGGAAAGAAGTCAGTGGGAAACTGAAACTTTGCAAACTATTGTTCATCCTCTGAACACAATACCCACTGTCAGCGAATCAACTTCTTTAGCAGACGTTATCAACAAACTAGAAAACGAGCAGCTACCCCAAATCACCGTACTTTCTCCCGCAGGTACAGTAGCTGGCGTGATTGATAGGGGAGATACTGTCAAGTGTTTAGCACAAGAGTTAAATTTGCAAATTAGCGAAGGGGAAATAAAGCGGATTAAAGAAGAAGGGACTTTTCCCCCTGGTTTGCAGTTAGGGGTAATAGCAAAGTCAGTATTTGAGAGGTGACAGGGGACTGGGGACTGGTGACTGGTGACTGGTGACTGGTGACTAGGTGAGAAAAACTAAGTCTTGATCCTGACTCCTGACTCCTGTACGGGCGAAGTAGGGGCGAAGCATTCGGAAAATAGCCTTTTCATAAAATTGATAATTGGTTGCCCGAATGCTTCGCCCTTACAGGAAAATAGCCTTTTCATAAAATTGATAATTGGTTGCCCGAATGCTTCGCCCTTACAGGAAAATAGCCTTTTCATAAAATTGATAATTGGTTGCCCGAATGCTTCGCCCCTACGACTCCTGACTCCTGACTCCTGCTCTAAATTACAATTTGCCAACTATTTATTAAGCTCGACGTTCTAAAGGATTAGCCACATAATTAAATGTTGGTTCAGAGTCAATACTTTTCGGTTAAGCCCAAAAAATAGAATTATGTAGGTTGGGTTGACGTTAGGAAACCCAACATTGATAGGCTTTTGTTGGGTTGCGCTATCGCTTAACCCAACCTTGTATCTTAGAGGTATGTTAGAGGAAGTGGTAGACCGTCCCAACCTTGGTCAGAAAAGACCGCTTCGTAGCAAGGATCACCACAACAATCT
>NZ_BJCE01000451.1:0-1977 GCF_005402885.1 Sphaerospermopsis reniformis | reverse complement strand
GGTGATTGGTGATTGGTGATTGGTGATTGGTGATTGGTGATTGGTGATTGGTGATTGGTGATTGGTGATTGGTGATTGGTGATTGGTGATTGGTGATTGGTGATTGGTGATTGGTGATTGGGTAAAAATAACTAATAACTAATAACTAATAACTAACAACTAATAACCTTGATGTAATATTAAACGATTGCCATCGGGGTCATAAGCGTAAATTTCTCTACCGTGGGATGCTATAGAAATCTTTCCCGGTGGGGGATAACCTAAAGATGTGAGGTGTGCGATCGCATTTTCTAAATTACTCACTTCTATACACAAACTTAGCGGACTTTTGCTATTGCTTACAAATTCTGATTCATCATTTTTCTTTGGTTTAAATATACCTAAAGTTAAACTCAGGATGTTAAACTCAGCATAAACATTAGGTATCATCTTTTTTGGTTCTTGTTCTAGTAACTGAATATAGAAATTTACCAATTGATCAAAATTTACCGTGCCAATGGTGACTAATACATTATTATATTCCATAAATGAATAAATTATACAAATTTTATAAAATTATTATAAAATTATTAAAATTTAGGAACAGGCAAGATGCCTATCCCACAATTATCACATTAGATTAGATTAGTTCAAAAATTTCTCTACACATCTAACAAAGATTTCTACACCCATAGCTAACGCTGTTTCATCAAAATCAAAACGCGGATGATGATGAGGATAATTTAATTTTTTCTCAGCATTGGCAGAACCTAAAAAGAAATAACAACCAGGAACTTCTTGCAGGAAAAATGACATATCTTCACTACCCATAATTTGACATTCTGGGATAATATTCACAGGTGTTTCTACTACTGTTTCTGCTACACTTCTCACTAACTCTGCTATTTCTGGATCATTAATGACTGGAGGATAAAGATTGACATATTCTAAGTCATAATTAGCGCCATGAGTTTGACAAACTCCAGCAATAATTTGTTCAATCCGTTTTTCAAAAAATCCTGCTAAGTCAGTGTTAAAATATCTGATAGATCCACTCATCCTTGCTGTATCAGCAATTACATTCATTCTTGTGCCGGCGTGGAGTTCACCTATTGTCACTACTGCTGATTCTAAGGGGTTGACGTTCCGCGCTACAATTGTTTGCAAGGCGTTGACAATTTGGGCTGCAACTACCACTGAATCAACTGTTTGATGAGGTAGCGCACCATGTCCACCTTTGCCTAAAATTGTACAGTTAAAATAGGAGATAGCTGCCATAAAAGCACCTGGACGAACTCCGACAATCCCCACTGGCAGATCATTCCACAAATGTAAACCGATCATGGCATCAACATCTGGGTTTTTCAAGACTCCAGCTTCAATCATCGGTTTTGCACCACCTGGACCTTCTTCTGCGGGTTGGAAGATGATTTTTACAGTACCGCTGAATTCTTGACGATGTTGTTGTAGGTAGTATGCTGTACCCATTGCGATCGCTGTATGTCCATCATGTCCGCAAGCGTGCATCACTCCATCATGCTGGGAGCAATAAGGTACTTCATTTTCCTCTTTAACTGGCAGAGCATCCATATCAGCACGGATACCTAGAACTTTATCAGGTCCAGATTTTTCACCTTTGACAATAGCCACAATGCCAGTTTCCGCGATACCAGTTTGATGTTCTATTCCCCAACTTTGCAACTTTTGGGAAATATACTCAGCAGTCAGTTTTTCTTGAAAACCTAACTCTGGTTTTTGATGTATGCGTCGTCTCCATTCTATTAACTGCGGTTGTAAAGCACGAATTTGTAACCGCACATTAGCAAGATTTTCAGTACCAGAATTTGGGATAGTAGAAATCATAATGGGTAATGGGTAATGGGTAATGGGTAATGGGTAATGGGTAATGGGTAATGGGTAATTGGTAATGGGTAATTGGTAATGGGTAATTGGTAATTGGTAATTGGTAATTGGTAATTGGTAATTGGTAATTGGTAA
>NZ_BJCE01000450.1:0-1985 GCF_005402885.1 Sphaerospermopsis reniformis | reverse complement strand
CCCCTAGCGCGTTTTGGGTACATATGTATATAATTGGTAATATTTTTCATCTTTGGTAGAACCACGGTATATTTTCCATTTACCGTTCTACCATTTTTCCGTTATATATTTCGGACAGGTCTATTGAGTATTAATTATCATCTCGATAATCTAGAACCTGAAAAAGTTGCGGTTTGTTCTGTGGTGAAATCTGAGTTATTTTATGGATCAAAGCGAAGTAATAACCCTGAAAAAGCCTTGAAGATTCAAAAATCATTTTTATATCAGTTTGTATCTTTACCTTTTGATGATAATTGTGCGGAAGTTTATGGACAAATTCGCGCTGATTTAGCTAAAATTGGTACTCCTATTAGTTCCAATGATATACAAATTGCTGCTATTGCTTTGGCGAATAATTTAATTTTAGTAACTCATAATGTGAGAGAGTTTAGCAGAATTGACGGGTTAAAGTTTGAAGATTGGGAAGTTAATTAAATGGGTAAGTATCAGGGTTATGATAAGTATAAAGATTCTGGGGTTGAGTGGTTGGGGGATATTCCTAATCATTGGGAAGTAAAACGTTTTAAGTTTTCAGTTTATTTAATTAATAATAAAATTGAAGCAGAAAATAGTAATTTGACTTATATGGGACTAGAACATATTGAGTCGTGGACTGGTAAAAGAATTGAAGATGAAAATGCTTCCAGTGAAGGAATAGGTTCTCATTTTTTACCAAATGATGTTTTGTTTGGAAAGCTTAGACCTTATCTTGCAAAAGTATATTTATCTGAGATTGAAGGATTAGCATCTACAGAAGCTTTAGTATTAAGATGCAAAAATGATATTTATCCTAAATTTTTGAAATACTATATTTTATCTCGTGATTTTATCAATATTGTAGATTCTTCAACCTTTGGGGCAAAAATGCCTAGAGCAAGTTGGGATTTTATTTGTAATTTATTTTTTACTTTCCCCCCATTAGATGAACAAGAAAAGATAGCCCGATTTTTAGACTATAAAACCAAACAAATAGATGAACTGATAGCGAAGAAAGAAACCCTGATAGAAAAACTGGACGAAAAACGCACGTCCCTTATTAGTCACGCTGTCACCAAAGGACTAGATGTAAATGTCCCGATGAAAGATTCTGGTATTGAGTGGTTGGGGGAAATTCCGAAGCATTGGAAAAGAACTGTTTTTAAATATTATTTTGATATTCAATTAGGAAAAATGCTTCAAAATGAACCTCAATCTACTAATGATGATGAGATTTCTTATTTAAAGGCTATTCATGTTAGATGGGATAAAGTTGATATTTATGACCTTCCCAAAATGTGGGCTTCACCAAAAGATAGAGAAAAATATTCTGTTAAAAATGGTGATCTTTTAATTTGTGAAGGTGGAGAAGTTGGAAGAACAGCTTTATTAAAGGGATTACAAGAAGATTGTATTATTCAAAATGCTTTACATAGAGTAAGACCTCTATCTCAATCAAGTGTCGAATATCTTGATTATTTAATGAGGCATATTGCAGATACAGGATGGTTTGAAATTTTATGTAATAAATCTACAATTTCTCATTTAACAAGTGAAAAATTAGGTGCTTTGGCTTTACCCTTACCTCCACTACATGAACAACAAAAAATAGCTGAGTATCTAGACCAAAAAACAGCCCAAATAGATGAACAAAAAACCAAAATTCAACAAGCCATAGACCTATTAAAAGAATACCGCACAGCCTTGATCACCAATGCCGTCACAGGTAAAATAGATGTGAGGAAAATTCCCATACCTAAAATATAGTTAATGTAGCTAAATAAATCAAAACTGTAATTATAAAACCTGATGCTACAACACTTTAAACCCCTACCCTATTCTTTACCACAAAACCCATGATAGACCACGATAGACTATTTAAAGAATTAATCCAAACATTCTTTTGGGAATTTATAGAACTGTTTCTACCAGAAATATTAGAATATGTAGAAAAAGACACCCTCACCTTT
>NZ_BJCE01000449.1:0-2017 GCF_005402885.1 Sphaerospermopsis reniformis | reverse complement strand
AAAAAGTGTGCATTTTTTGGGATTTCAAGAGATGGCAAAGAAATTTTCCAATCTCCTCCTGACTCCTGACTCCTGACTCCTGACTCCTATGCCCTCACGGAAAGACTTTCTCAGCAACCCCTAAATAAAGTCGTGTTGCTTCTTTTAAACCTGTTATTGCTTGTTCTATTGTTTCTCCTTGATCTACTGTACCCACTTCTGGACATTCAGCGATATACATATCATCTTCTTTGTAAATTATGACTGTGAAACTGCGAATTTTCATAGTTTTTATTATGGTTACATTTAGGTTTATTTTAACATTAAATGTAGGGGTTTAGCAATGCTAAACCCCTACAAACTATTGATATAATTAATCTTGCCAATTTTGTTTTGCTCTAGCGAAAATTTCCTCAATACTTTGATCTTGATATATCGTTTTTGAGATTTCTACATAATCAGTAGGGGTTTTATGTAGCAATGTTAAGAAACGCATAGCTGCCGCTGAACCAAGAGATTCATATAGTGCTTTGATGCCTTTGATTTTTATTTCTGTATCATCCATAATATTATTGATTTCCATAGTTTTCGTTATTCCTAATATAATCAATTGGGTTCATGATGGCTATTGCTAACTCTAATTTCTGAGCTTGTTTCTTGAGACTATCATCACAAGTTAAGAAAAAAATCGGCTTGAATAGAAACCGCACAAGCTAAGTGTAGAGCATCTTTACTCGATAGATTAACTAACTGCTGGAACAAAAGAGCTTGTTCTGCTATTTCAGTTTTTGGAGGTACTTTTATTTTACACAAACTCACCATACCCAAAACTGAATATTTACGATCCAGAAAAGGGCATAAATTTGTTTCGTCTTCGTGTATAAAAGACCACGCAAGAGTTATTTTTTCTGTTTGAGCTTGAATGAATATTTCTTGACAAGCTGCACTCTCCATTTGGATTCTAATTTGTCTTGGATCATCAAAACCACGTTGAAAGCAGTTATAGTCTAGGTAAATGAGAGTCATGTTTCATATTTGTAATTTCATTACTACTTTTTTATATTAAAAATAGCACTTTCTAGTATTATCACATCAAATGTAAGGGTTTAGCATTGCTAAACCCCTACAATATTATCATTATTTCAAGCTGTAGCAAACTCTGTGAAAACTCTTTTACTGGGATGATGAAAACCCAAAACAATATCATTTTGCGGTATTCCTGCTGATAGTAAATCATCAACTATACATAAATCTGTAGTATCTTCTTCTACCCAGACTTTGCCATTTTTTATGGTAAAATAAATGATGATATGCTGTATTTGTTTTTTATCTTCCCAACCAAAACGAAACCAAATATATTGATCTCTAGTTTCATCAAATGCTAAACGTTCACTAACTTCAAATTCACTATTTTTTGAAATTCGAGTATTGCTTATTTCGTAATATTCAGTTAATATTTTTTTGATAATATTCCGGTATTGTTCTAGTTTATCCATTTTTGAATTTCCTCCTTTTCTGTATTAACAACTATTAACAGCAGATGATTTTCCTGAATTACAGCTTGTACAGATTTGCGTTGAAAAAATTTCTCATAGACAACATCATCAATAGCTAAATAGAGTTTATATTCTGGTGCTGTAAGTTGAATGAGATTCCGATATACAATATATTGTCCCAAGGCGTTATGAAAATCATACATCAGCGATTTGCTGACAAAACTATAATTTATTCAATAATTCTTGTATTTGTTGAGATCCTTGTGTATCACCTTGTTGTTGAAATAGTTGTTTAGCAGTTTCTAAATCTTTAATTGCTTGTTGTTTATTACCTGTTAATAAGTACATCAGCCCTCGTCGACCGTAGGCTTTGGCATCTTGAGGATTAATTATGATAGCTTGAGTATAATCAGTTATTGCACCATCTTTATCTCCTAATTTAGATTTAGCAAGTCCCCGGTTGTTGTAGGCATCGGCATATTGAGGATTAATGGTGATAGCTTGAGTGAAATCAGCGATCGCACCAGCTTTATCTTCTAATT
>NZ_BJCE01000448.1:0-2060 GCF_005402885.1 Sphaerospermopsis reniformis | reverse complement strand
TAAATTGAGGACTAGAATCATCGTTATTAATAGTACCTTTGGCTGTACCATTGGTAGAACTAATAATTGCACCACTCGTAGGATTACTTAAACTGACTGTAAAGGTTTCATTACCTTCAAGTAAGGTATCTTGAGTTGTTTGAACTGTGAAAGTCTTGCTTGTTTCACCTTGTGCAAATGTTAGAGTTTCTGTTTTTTCAGTAAAGTCATTTGCATTTGCTGTGTCACCACTAGCTATGGATGTGCTTACGGTTACTGTCTGGTTAGCTTGAGCATCACCTGTACGAGTAACTGTGAAAGTAATACTATTACCTTCTGTTGCTGACGCTGCTGCAATACTAAATTCAGGTGCTGGATCATCGTTATTAATAGTTCCAGTGACAGCAGTGGAAGTGCCAACAGTATAGCCTGTCCCTGGGGCTAGAGTTAACACCACAGTTTCATCATTTTCAATAATGATATCCGGTCTGGGGTCAACGGTTAAAGTTGCTTTACTCGAACCTGCTGCGAAAGTTATAGTTTGACCTTTTCCCGGTATTGCCCCTGTATAATCATTACTGTCAGCAATTCCAGTAATATCATAGTTAACTGTTAAGGTATTATCTGTATCACCAATCCGAGTGAAAGTGTAAACCAGGTTAGATATACCATCTTCCATAACAGTACTGGAAGTAACTTCAAGGTTAACGAGAGTCTCAATAGTGGCGTTATTTATTAACTCCTTCAGAGCCTCTCCTGTAACAACATCATCAAAAGATTGCAGCCCTTCAAGGGCGGCAATTATATCCTGGGTAATGTCAGATTGAGCGACTTTTTGGGCTTTAAAGCCTGTACTCATACTAGTTGCAGTCAAGATTTGTTCGCTACTATCAGAGACAATTTGGGATATTTTTTCTGTATTGTCGGTAATCTTTGTCAAGTCCAGAGTGTTGTCTAGCTCTCTTAAACTAGTGACAGTATTAGTAATCAGAGATTTAATCTGGTCTACATTACTGAGGTTGAAATCCTGTGACTCAAGAACCGCTGTGGCTAGGTTACTTGTTACCTGATTCGCTAGTGTTATTCCATCAATATTTGTGACACTTTCAAAAGCTGCTGTGATTTGTCCGATGAGGGTTTGTACAGATGCCTGGGCTGTCAATACTTTTAGCGATTCACTAGAACCTAAGTTCTCTGTTGAGATAGGATTAAAAGTAACTAAATCAACACTATCAGGTATTCCTAAAGCATTATTGACTTGGGTTAACGCGTCTTTTAGACTGACTCCGGTATCCACGATGCTAGAAACTAGTGTTGTAATCGGTGTTACTACAGCAGAACCAGCAACTGCTCGCAGATTGCCTGTAAAAGGCAGTCCGGTTATGGCATCTTTACCTCCGGTGGCAACATAATATCCTTCAGTGGGGTCAATACGACCATTTTGATTGAGGTCGTAAGAAGCACCACTAATTTCTAAGGTAAAATTACCAGTGCTATCAGTAGTAGTCTGAGGTTCATCTTCGTCTCTGATGCCGTTAGAATTACCATCAAAGAACACATTAGCCCCCACAATTGGTCCGTCTTGAGTGTTTGCTGTAATTGTGATAATGCTATCTTCAATAGTACCTTTGGCTGTACCATTGGTAGAACTAATAATTGCACCACTCGTAGGATTACTTAAACTGACTGTAAAGGTTTCATTACCTTCAAGTAAGGTGTCTGGAGTTGTCTGAACTGTGAAAGTCTTGCTTGTTTCACCTTGTGCAAATGTTAGAGTTTCTGTTTTTGCAGTAAAGTCATTTGCACTTGCTGTGTCACCACTAGCTATGGATGTGGCTACGTTTACTGTTTGGTTAGCTTGAGCATCACCTGTACGAGTAACTGTGAAAGTAATACTATTACCTTCTGTTGCTGACGCTGCTGCAATACTAAATTGAGGAGTAGAATCATCATCATTAATAGTACCTTTGGCTGTACCATTGGTAGAACTAATAATTGCACCACTCGTAGGATTACTTAAACTGACTGTAAAGGTTTCATTACCTTCAAGTAAGGTGTCTGGAGTTGTCTGAACTGTGAAA
>NZ_BJCE01000447.1:0-2101 GCF_005402885.1 Sphaerospermopsis reniformis | reverse complement strand
CAGTAATATTATTTATTATCTATGTGTAAAATTATTTTACTGTACGGTAAAAGATTTTTAGCGATGCCTGTTTTGGGCTTGGCGATCGCTCGAACAATACCCGACTTCACAAAATCGCGTTGCTCCCGTACGTATGTGATGACTGTAAAGAAAGTTTTATGACAAGGGAGGTTGATGAACCACTTCCTGAATATCGAAAACAAATGATTGTTACTGCACACGCATTGCTAATTGCTCTTAAAGTCAATGATAATCTCAAACTTGAGAAAGAAGTTGAATCTCACGGATTTACATACGATTGGGCTTTGGTAAACAAAGAAAATGGCAATTTTGTTATACCTGTAGCTTATGACGTAGCTGAGGATTGTATAGCTAAAAGATACGTATTTTACAATATGAGTAATAATTCTGAGTTAACTGACAAACAAAAGATAGAAGCAATACAATTATTAAAAAATGCAGGGTGTTACACTTCTGCTGAAGACTTGGATCATCACACATCATCAATGTATGCTGCCATACTGAGTTCTGATAGGACAAAAGAGGAAATACAAAGGATTGATGAGGAGTACATGTATACACAAAAAAGTACACACAAAAGTGAATTACAAAAAGACACAGAAGATTATAGAGATTTTCAGAAAGCTATAGGGATTTGGTAATCTTTTTTTTTGGAGCAGACAACGGTTGTCCTATTCGTATTGCAACATAACAATCAGATGTGATCGCTCTGAAGTTGTTACTAGGTAAAAATAAAACCTCTATAACACTTGTCTAATCTTGATTTAATTCAATCCGTGCATTTTCATGTGCAGAAACGTCGTTAAATTCACTAATAGCTACTAATAATGAAGATCGTTGGTTTTTTATTTTTGGCTTTTCAAAAAACGAACGCAGTAACATTGACAAAGATGAAGAAGAAGCTTTGAAAATGTTATCCAAGCAATTACTTGCTTATACAGCAGAAGAGCTTGAGCAAGCAAAAAATAGTAAGGCATTAATAGAGGTGATTTGTAATGCGTCAGAAAAAATCAGCAATTCTTGAAGCAGTTCATGAGACAGCAAAAGACCTACACAAAGCTGGGCTAATGAATCAAACTACATTGCGCTCCTTTGAACACCTATGCCTACCTCCTATTGAGCCTCTAGAACCATTACAAATTAAAGAAATACGGGAATCATCTCAAGTCAGTCAAGCTGTTTTTGCACGTATTTTGAATATAAGTCCTTCAACAGTTCAAAAATGGGAAATAGGACAAAAGCGGCCTAGTGGGGCATCTCTTAAACTACTGCACTTGATAAAGAATCGTGGGTTAAACAGTGTGCTTTATTAAAATTTTTGGCTCGTAAAACTTACGGGTTATTCCTCTAATTTAACTTGTAAACCATTGTTAACCTCAGATGATTAACGTATTTTCTCTCATTCCAGAACACATCCGATAAAAACTAACACTCACGGATGATAAAAAACAAATACTGCAACAACAAACTATTAGTCAACATACCCCAGGAACAATTTTAAAAGACTTTCAAACTATTTTAGATTTTCTCCAACCTGACGGTGTTGAAGTTAGTAGCACTTACCACCAGTTTCCCCTGAAATATCTGCAAGAACTTAACTCTCAATTGAGTTTTTCTATAGACATTAACCTTAAACGTCCTGTACAAAAATCTTACCCCTATATACACGGTCTTTATTTCCTCCTCCACACCTCTGGACTAGCTCAAATTATTGGTAAAGGTAAAAAGACTAAATTAGTTTTAGACCCCAAAATTCTTCAAATTTGGCAGAGTCTCAACCCCACAGAACAATATTTCACTTTATTAGAATCTTGGTTAGTTTGGGGAGACAGTGAAGTATTAGGCGACCCAAGAGATATGTTTGACCAAGCATATCGCTGTTTATTATTTTGGGACAAACTCCCAGAGGTAGGACTAAAATTTAATAATTATTCAGAACAAGATAAATTATATCCCACATTCCGCAGATGTGACCCAGATAATTGATATTTTTGAAAAATCCCAACCAGAAAAATTTTATTTACCTAATTTTTCTGTTTGATTTTAACTTTATCTGCCAAAAAATAGAGAATATTACTAA
>NZ_BJCE01000446.1:0-2126 GCF_005402885.1 Sphaerospermopsis reniformis | reverse complement strand
CTCTTTTAGGTGTTTTAAGAGCTTTTCTCTCTGTTCTTGAGACAGATGGTTTTTTGCTGGCATAATTCAGAAGCGATCGCTTAGTTACTTAATTCCCTATTATACAATCTAGCTGCACAACAGCTTAATTTACCTTTATGAGTTTGGGTAATGGCCAAAGCAATAGCTAAACCCAAACCCGAACCCCCAGTATTTCGAGAACGATCAGCATTGACACGATAAAAGCGATCAAAAATTTGAGGAATATCAGCAGCAGGAATACTTTAAACGTGGTTTTAACTTATCTTCAAAAATTCTTCCAAAAACCTCCAACTCACGATCAATAGTGCGAGTAAAAGCTTTCACCATAACCACATGAGCAAAATAACCACATATTAATAAAGTCGCACCCATCACCCCCGCATAAGTAATAGCTAACTTAAAGCGAGAATAATGAAAAAGAGAATTATGAAAAATCCTACTTTGGATCTTACCCCTCTTCCTCTCTTCTTCCTTTCCTCTCTTCGTGTTCTTCGTGTCTACCCTTCGGGAAATGCTTCGCATAACGTGGTTCATTAAAAAAAGTATTCAGAACTTAAATAGAAATAAATGAGAATTTTAAAATCATTACTTGTGGCTCTATCTTCTACCCAATCTACAATATAATCACGCTGAGTTAGAGCATGATGAATACTACTACCTAAATCTTTTTCATCTTCAACTAATATTAATCGCATAGAAACTAAAAATTAAAAATTAAAAATCCTCAAAACCAAAAGAATATAAAAATAAACATAGCCTCCCGAAAAACTCTCTGTAAAACTCTTACCTTTGTGTCCTTTGCGTCCTTTGCGGTTCAATCATATCAAGCCTAGCATAATTTTTATTGTCATGGTAAATACTTTTGTACAACAGTCCAACCAGTCAGAGAAACCCAAGCAAAACCAAAGAAAAGAATCATATTCAAAGTAATATGTAAAGGTCTAGCCCAAAATTGACCTGTACTAATTTGAGTTGCACTAAAAGCAGAAATTAAAACCAAAATTACCACAGATAAACCAGCGAATAAATGTAAAGAATGACCCAAAGAACCAAAATGTCCTAAAGTCCCCATAATACCAATAAATAACAATAATAATACCAAACTTACCATAGTGAAGCCAATAAAAAAATGAAAGTTTTTGACTATATTATTCACCCTTGGTAAAACCACACCAATGGGAGAACGTCCAGTATTTCTAACTTGCCATAACCAAAAACCAGACATTGCTAAAATAACATAAGCTAGAATCGCTAAACCCATAGACCAAGCTGCTATTTTCCACAACCATAAAAAAGAAGGTAAGTTCATAGTAAAAAATTAAAAGTCAAAAAACAGGGAACAGGAAGATATGGAGATGGGGGAGAAATTTTTATGAGATTGGAGTTGACACAAACAATCCAAAATCCAAAATAAATAAATCCTGCCTCCTCAATATAAAATACCACAGATTGATGAGGAAGTGTACACTCGGTGCATTTGTGAACGGCTGAATGCTTACGGTAAAATTCTTAACTTATTCCCAATTCCCTATTCCCTATTCTCCAATAAAATAAAAAAGGCTGCTGAGTTCAGCAACCCTCAAATTTAATAAACGTGCTTTTTTTTAATCAAAGGATATTAATCCAGGGATTTTTAAAACTTTTGACATTAACTAACCTTCCCATCTGTCACACTCCCAGATTCAGTAAAAACTCATGTTGTGACTGATAGGTTTTCATGGAGGCTGTGATATTTTGTAAAGGTTTTGTGGTATCTTCAATTTTTGTATTCATTTCCGACACCATCGCATTGGTGTTTGCAGCTTCTATTCCTGGGGCTGAGTCTTGATCACCCTCATCACTACCAGGTTCATTCAGTGCTAGGCGATCGCACGGTATTGTATCCGACAAAATCGCACTCGCCATCATTCCTGTATGAATCTCCATTTGCGCTTTTTTCGGCGCTTCAAAAACTAGCCTTTGTCCAGGAAACACCACCCTTTCAAAGTACCAGTTAGCAACATTGGAAATACGCGCCACCTGTATTTTACTTGTAGCATTGACGTAGCAGCAGAGAATTTTCCCCGATTGCTCCGGTGGTAGAGAATCTAATATTTGAGCCATAA
>NZ_BJCE01000445.1:0-2135 GCF_005402885.1 Sphaerospermopsis reniformis | reverse complement strand
TTTGAAATTTCACCCGGAAAATGCACGCTTTTAGGAGTATACCCCTGAAAAATCCTGCACTGATTTCCTGATTTTCCACCTGAAACCCTTGATTTATCAAGGTTTTGAGTTTATTCAGCAAGCCCTAAATAAAAAACCCACTACAGAAATACTATAGCGGGTAAAGCAGTTATGGCGTAATGTAAAATTCAAACTTTAAATTCAAACTTTAAATTCAAACTCTATTTAAGCCATTCCAAAACAGCTTCTTCCTTAGTATTGGTATTGCGAGAAGGTGTTTCCCGTTCAAACTTCATGTGAATAGAACGACTTTGTTCACCATCAGCAGCAACCGCTAAAATGGGGTAATCTATCAAACCATCTTGGAAAGACATCTGGAAGCGGAATGTACCATCGGGATTGAGTTTAATAGGACGACCACCAATAGTTACAGTTGCATCTGGTTCAGTTGCACCATATACAATTAATTCCGCATCAGCAATTAACCAGAATTTGCGGGGACGTTCTGGAACAGCAGAAGCGGAGAAACCGACCCCAGACATACCCACACCGGACATATTGATCCCGGATGCAGTGGGAACTGCCCACATACCTACACCAGAGGGGAAGATGTAAGAACTGATCGCTTGTTCTGGACGTACAGAACCGGCTACGTGCTGCATAGAACCGAACAGAGAACCAGCTACCCGTTGAGCTTCTGCTGATTCTGCCATACCAAAGATTTGGTCGTAAATGGGGTTGCCACCAGCACCCACCGCAGCGACTTTCTTAGCTGGGGGAACGAGTTCATACTTGGTCTTACCGCGTAGGTCTTCTTCAAAGTCTACGGTAATGAAGACATCTTCGATCCAGTCGGAAGGATAGACGGGGGGAATGTGAACCCTAGCAGAACGAGCTAATACCAACCAACCACCAATGGGGGTGCGATAACCGATATCAATTACATAATCGCGATCGCTCACAGGAATGGGTAAATACCATTCTCTCGCTAATTCATCCGCAGGATATTCTTGAATACTGTGGGGACTTTGATGATCTAAATCAATATCAGTAACATCATAAATCCGCAATGCTAATTGCTGTCCACCTTGACGACGCAACTCTTCTTTATGTTCATTGGGAATATCCCAGTATGTGTAAGCCCATTGTGGATCACGTGGTAACAATACAATGCGACTTTCACCATAACCACCTGGTAAATCTGCCAGTCCCTCATCCACATCAGCGAGAGAACCACCTGTCCGATCTTCCTGACCTAATTCAAATTTTGCTGCTTCCACGGTTTCCTGTGCCTCCAGTGAACGAGATGGACTTAGCGAAAGTTTGTTACTTTGTACTTCTTGAATTGATGCTAACAATTGAGATTTACGCATCCGACTGTAACGAGAAATGCCATACTCACTTGCAACTTTACGAAGTTGCCTTAATGTCATTTCCTCTAGCGGTGGGCGTTCTTTTGCCATTTATTTTGGCCTCCAGTAGTTTTTCGGGTAAATGACTTCCCCTGGTTATAGAATGGTTTATAAAATCTCATCTATCCCAGATGAATTTTTTATTCCTGACTTCTGGTTTTGCCCAGTTTATAAGGGTTTTAGTTGGTTTTTAAATGGATTGCCACGCTTTCTGATTCCTGGTTTTGCCATGATTAGCATTTCTTTGGGATCAGGGGCGTGTTTTTTCTTGATGAAATACTAACAGGTAATCATGCCTAGTGATCAAGGGGTATGAAGTCGGTTTTTCAGCTATTTCACGTATTTATTAGCCCTGCGGGGATCAAATTGTTATAAAATCATAACATTTGCCTTGACTTGGGGTTCATTATGTCAATATTTCATGACATTTGCGTTCCCATGTTGTGGGATCGGCTTCTAGCCCGTCCAGCTTTAACAGGACTTACGCAAAAGGGAACGAAAGTAGGGGTAATACCCTTCGGGAAGCAAGCTACATGAATTACCCCTACGCAAGAATCAGGTTTTCAGTCACATCTTCCGTAAGTCCTATTTAGGGTTTGCTGAGAAAGTCTTTCCGTGAGGGCATAGGAGTCAGGAGTCAGGAGTCAGGAGTCAGGAGGAGATTTGAAAATTTCTTTGCCATCTCTTGAAATCCCCAAAAATGCACACTTTTTCCGGTATACC
>NZ_BJCE01000444.1:0-2147 GCF_005402885.1 Sphaerospermopsis reniformis | reverse complement strand
AAAAGTGTGCATTTTTTGGGATTTCAAGAGATGGCAAAGAAATTTTCAAATCTCCTCCTGACTCCTGACTCCTGACTCCTGACTCCTATGCCCTCACGGAAAGACTTTCTCAGCAACCCCTAATTAACTAGCAATTAAAAATACTGTTTAGTTCAGTATGTGATGATTACTTAAAAATACGGTACTGTGACAGTTGAAAGGCCGGAATAAGGTATTAACAACTCTGCTAAATTAGGAGTATAAAATACATCTAGATTAAATCTAGAAAAAAGCAAAGTCATTTTTTGCAATATCCCAATTATTTACATAAAGGAGCAGAAAATCATGGAATATATGGCTTATTCCTATATGTACATGGCTAATGAAGAGACTCCGGTTAATTTAGAATTGAATTTGCCCAAATTGCAGTTTAATTGGCAAAAATTACTCAAGTCTTCTGCTTGGTTAGCGTTAGCTGGTGTGAGTATCTTTGTTGCTTCCCTTGCTCCCCTTCAGCAAGCTTCCGCCGAATATGTCAGAACTAATGGTAGTTGTTTATTTATCCGTAGGGGTCCTAGCACCGCTAACTCATCTGTAGCTTGTGTACCTAATGGTACAAATATTGGCAATACTGGTAATGTGAGAAATGGTTTTGCTCAAATTACTTCTGGACGTTACCAAGGATATTATGTTGCGGAAAGATGGCTAGGTACTACTCCTGGTAGATATCGTCGTCATTCTGGGGTTGGTGTTGGTGGTCGAGTATTATTAAGACCAGGTGCTAGAGGTGAGCGTGTGAGAACTGTGCAAAGAGCTTTAGGGATCAGAGTTGATGGTGTTTATGGATCTAGCACTGCTAGTGCAGTTCGCAATTTTCAACGCCGAAATGGTTTGCTTGTAGATGGTATAGTTGGTCCTACTACTCGCAGGGCTTTGGTTATCAATTGATAATTGATAATTGATAATTGATAATTGATAATTTACCCAATTACCAATTACCAATTACCAATTACCCATTACTAATTACTAATTCTCAAATAATTTTTCACAATTTGCAAAATGCGTTCTGCTGCATGGCCGTCACCAAAGGGGTTAATAGCATTAGCCATTGCTGTATAGGCTTCTGGGTTACTCAGTAACTCACTAGCAGCAGTAACAATACTTTCAGTTTCCGTTCCCACCAGTTTAGCTGTCCCTGCGGTGACAGCTTCTGGTCTTTCTGTGGTGTCTCTGAGAACTAACACGGGTTTACCAAGACTGGGAGCTTCTTCTTGTAAACCACCGGAGTCTGTTAATAAAAGGTGCGATCGCCCTATTGCTCCTACTAATTCACCATAATCTAATGGTTCTGTCAAAAAGATCCGGGGATGTTTACCCAATAATTGCTGTAAGGGTTCTCTCACAGTGGGGTTTTTGTGTAAAGGCAGTAATAAAGCGGTATCAGGAAATTTGTCTAAAATCTGTAAAAATGATTGGGCGATCGCTTGTAGTGGTTCACCCCAATTTTCCCGACGATGCACTGTAGCCAAAATTGTCCGATATTCACCCCAGTTTAAACCTGGTATCTCACAAGCTGGGTTGGTTGCAGCCACATTCAATAACGCATCAATTACTGTATTACCCGTTAAGTGAATTTCTCCTAAAACTCCTGAAGCTTGCAAGTTTTCCACAGCTAAGGAAGTAGGGGCAAAATGTAATTGAGTAATTTGGGAAATTAACCTTCTATTTGCTTCTTCTGGATAAGGATTAAATAAATCATCAGTTCTTAACCCCGCTTCCACATGACCCACGGGGATTTTTTGATAAAAAGCTGCCAAAGCAGCTGCCAAAGCAGTTGTTGTATCTCCTTGGACTATAACTAAATCTAAATTTAGTTCTTTAAATAAAGCTTCTAAACCTTGCAAACTCCTACAGGTAATATCATTGAGAGATTGTTTAGGCTGCATAATCTCTAAATTATGATCTTCCTTGAGGTTGAATAGCTGCATCACCTGTGCAACCATCTCCCGATGCTGTCCTGTAAGAATAACCTGTACTTTCATCTCTTTCCTTCGTGTCCTTTGCGTTCTTTGCGGTTCGTTAAAAAAAATCCCACTCAGCAACATGATTAAAATCCTACACCTTTCAGATATCCATATAGGAAGCGGTTTCTCCCACGGCCGCATCAA
>NZ_BJCE01000443.1:0-2150 GCF_005402885.1 Sphaerospermopsis reniformis | reverse complement strand
AAAGTGTGCATTTTTTGGGATTTCAAGAGATGGCAAAGAAATTTTCAAATCTCCTCCTGACTCCTGACTCCTGACTCCTGACTCCTATGCCCTCACGGAAAGACTTTCTCAGCAACCCCTAATTAATTCATAAAATTATGGCATATTTACAATATAAATATCTCCCGACTTTTAATAAAAATTTCGCTATTGCTTGTTTTTACAGTCGGGAGACGGTTAACCAGATATACTTTCTATTAAGTGCCAATTGCGACTATGTTCAATCTGCTGTCGGACAAAATCAAAGACTTGTCGGCAATGATTGTCCAATCTAAGTGGTAGTTCCTCATTTTTGATCACAATATTCATGCGGGTTTCCTCGTCCGTAGCAGTGGATTTATCAATCAATACTTCCACTATCACTAACTTGGAAAATGATACATTTCCGGGAATTTCACGAGCCATAATGTAATCTGGTGTGTAGTATTGAATTTCCAAATCACAATACTGTAGTAGCTCTATCAGCAATGGTTGTAGATAGTCGCTGGCAACAGAAACGAGAAAAGAACAGGTATAGCGAGCCATAATAGCCCCATTTTGGTAACAATCCGTCCATCTTATAATAATTTAAGTTGCCAGTTATCAAAATCTCAGGGCTAAGGGGTAGGGGCAAACCCCCCGTGGTTGCCCCAGGAGGCAGTTGTTTAATGTAGGGACAATTCATGAATTGTCCCTACGATAATTTTCACTGCTAGGTCTAATTACCCATTACCTATTCTGCAATCATCATCTATGCAATATGCTGATTGATAAGTATTCGCACGTTTACCAAACACGGTATAGCGATTATCTCTGATTTGTTCATAAAATCTATCTCCTGCCCATTTCATACCCGGTAAGGCGCGATAAGCTTCCACAAATACACTACCTAGCGGTAATAGTCGCCCAATTTCTTCCGCTGCATTGCTACCTTGCCAACGTTTTGATGGACTTTGAGCATCTATTAAAATCATACCCTGTTCACAATCTTGGGCAGTAATTCCCCATTGGGATAATACCTTTTCATCTTGCATGGGGATGTAGCGAAACAGCTTTCCTTGGTCTAGATTTTCTAATAATTGCACTAAAGTAACACAGAGATTGCAATTGCCATCATAAATCACGTAGTAATTCATATTAGACTTGTCCAGAAAAGAAATTATGGAACTTATTTATGGGGGCTGGTCGAAGCTTATGGGATATCTAGATGTCTGATTTTTCCGTCAAATTATCGCCCAAATGCTTCGCCCCTACAACTGGGGAGGTCAGGAGGTGGGGAGATAGGGAGAAAAATTAATTCTGACTCCTGACTCCTGTACGGGCGAAGTAGGGGCGAAGCATTCGGAAAATAACCTGTGATAAAAATTGATAATTAGTTGCCCGAATGCTTCGCCCTTACAGGAAAATAGACTATTCATAAAATTGATAATTTGTTGCCCGAATGCTTCGCCCCTACGATTTTATTCTGGTAAGTCAATCAAAATATTGCCATCTTCCACACGGAGAGGAAATACTGGCAGGGTTTTGGCTGCGGATACCATTGATAGTAATTTACCAACTCCGGGTGGCCAAGGACACCAAGTTTTTACTTCTCCAGTATTTAGGTCAAAGGCACTACGATGGAAAGAACAAACAATAGCTCCGTCTTGAATTTTACCGGATTTCATAGGTAATTTGAGGTGAGGACAGCTATTTTCCACGGCATAAAGCTGATTTTCGTGGTTTAACACTAAAATATTTCTGTTTCCTACTTTTACCACTTCTCGCGCCCCAGGGGATAGGGCGTTAACTTCGAGAATTTTTGTCCAGGCCATTGTGTTCTCCGTTTTTTTTCTTTTTCGATAGCTGTTTTTAGTTTCTCGCAATTATGTCATTTGCGATCGCCATCATAGGGGACTGGGGACTGGGGACTGGGGACTGGGGACTGGGGACTGGGGACTGGGGACTGGGGACTGGTGACTGGGGACTGGGGAATGGGGAGTGGGGAGTGGGGAGTGGCGAACGGGGACTCGGGAACGGGAACTAGGGAGCGCGGCTTGGTGCATGGGAGCTTGAAAACGGGGGAAGTCGCCGCAGGAGGAGGGATTCGAGAATGGGAACGCGAGCACTCGGTTGCAGAACGACACATGGTG
>NZ_BJCE01000442.1:0-2208 GCF_005402885.1 Sphaerospermopsis reniformis | reverse complement strand
TCTCAATTCAATACTTGATATCACCGTATTATATATCAAGTAGTTGATTTTTTCCTAAAAATATATTGATTTTTGTCAATATAAGTATAGTTTTGTCTATGAAATTGTCAACTTAGGACTTGCTCATCTCTATGGTTTCACCACACTTCGTGAAGGGAATCTGCTGGATGTGATATAATTTTTGATTGTTGATGGCTTAATTGTTGTAATCTATTTGTTAAATCTGCGATCAATTTTTTAGCATTTTGTTTTAAACATCCAGGAATATAATCTTGTACTTTTATAGGTTCAGCAATTTGAATATTTACATCTGTTCCCCAATTGGGATAGGGTTGACTATAGTTAATAGCTACAGGAATAATTTTGATGTCTAACCCTAGATGCAGATGTTCTGCACTTAAAGCTAAACGCGCAACACCTGATTTTAAAGGGTGAACTTTGCTATCTCGAAAAATATCACCTTCGGGATAAATCACCAACATTTCTCCCTGTGAAATTAACTCTACTGTATGACGCAAGGCGGCGATCGCAGGTTTTTGAGTATCTACAGGAAAACCTCCCATGCGTTTCACCAACCAACCTTGTATTCCTTGACACTCACTGCTTGTCACCATAAATCGCAGATCTCGACCACTAACATAACGACCTGTAGCATAGGGTAACAGCAAGGAATCCCAACGGGAACGGTGAGTAGGTGCAAGAATCACTGGTCCAGTTTTGGGGATATTTTCTTGCCCCAGGATGTCAATTTTAGCAAAATACATAGGTATCACCACATTATGCCCCAAACTATAGGCTAAAGAAGTTAACCAAGGGGAAACCTGTGATCTACTAAAAACCACCTTAGAATTTTTAGAGATGTTTGTTAGTTGAGAGGGGGACTTGGTAGACGCAGAGTAAAATTCCTTCATAACGGTGGCTGAAATTTAGCTGGTAAAATGTGACGCAAACTTGATTATGTCCACCGTAAATTTTCTTGAGTAATTTTTGTTTTCCTATCTGGACAGTTTAACCTCTGTCTGTTATTTATGCTTATGTCTTTTTGCTGCAAACCAGGACTGTAATTGTTGACGACAAGCTGATTCTAGAATACCTCCTACTACTTGTAAACGGTGATTGGATGCGGGGCTTGAGGGTATGTTAATAACAGTACGTATTGAACCAGTTTTAGTATCGTCCACACTATAGACAATCGTCGCCAAACGTGCATGGACGATAGCACCTGCACACATTGGACATGGTTCTAATGTGACGTAAAGGGTACATTGATCTAAACGCCAACTTTGTAAGGTTTTTGCGGCTGAACGAATAGCGATCACTTCCGCATGGGCAGTAGGGTCTTTGTCTCTTTCTTTTCTATTTTCACCTGTAGCTATTAAATTACCTGCTGCATCAACAATGACTGCACCTACAGGAACTTCCCCCGCTTCACCTGCTACCTGTGCTAATTCTAAAGCCTGATGCATCCATTGTTGGTGATTGAGGATTGGTGATTGGGGATTGGTGATTGGGGATTGGTGATTGGTCATCAGTAAATAACTGCTATTCCGATACAAAAAAGCTAACTAATACTAACAAAAGTTGGCTTTTTCTTCCTGTTTCACCCTAGCAGTGTCGGCACTATCTAGTCCACAGGCTAACACGATCAATCTGACCGCTTCTTGTTTTAAATTAATTGCAGCAACTAGCTACTAACCCTATTCTCTGTTCCCTATTAAGAGTTCCCTGTTTCCTGAGCTAACAACGGATCAAGTTGACCTTTTGTATCCAACTCATACAGATCATCACAACCGCCAATGTGTTGACTATTAATAAATATTTGGGGTACGCTACGGCGACCGTTGGCGCGTTCTGCCATTTTTGATCTCGCTTCTTCGTTACCGTCTATTTTGTATTCGGTAAATTTTACACCTTTCCAAGATAACAGCATTTTAGCACGTATACAATATGGGCAGGTTTGCCATGTATATATTTCTACTTTGGCTTTAATGCGTTCTGGGTGACGACCTAAAAGGGGGTTAAGAAAATCTAGCATATTTTTATTTTTTGTTATTTATATCTAGCTTAGATGATTTAGCGTGTTCTGCCGATACAAAAAAGCTAACTAATGCTAACAAAAGTTGGCTTTTTCTTCCTGTTTCACCCTAGCAGTGTCGGCACTATCTAGTCCACAGGCTAACACGATCAATCTGACCGCTTCTTGTTTTA
>NZ_BJCE01000441.1:0-2237 GCF_005402885.1 Sphaerospermopsis reniformis | reverse complement strand
AAAAAGTGTGCATTTTTTGGGATTTCAAGAGATGGCAAAGAAATTTTCAAATCTCCTCCTGACTCCTGACTCCTGACTCCTGACTCCTATGCCCTCACGGAAAGACTTTCTCAGCAACCCCTATTTAGATGTCTGATTTTTCCGTTAAATTATCGCCCAAATACTTCGCCCCTACAACTTATGACAAATTAATACATTCTATTGTGGAGATGTCTAATGAAGTACACTTGAGTCTATTCAATTTGGAATCTGACTAGACTGAGGAATAGGAGTGTCGGAGAGTTTTTGCGTAAGTCCTAAAAAATTCACAATTTTCAGTCCGATGTCGCTCACTTTAGATAAATTACTTTAAACGCCCTGAACGTAAAATACTAATAATTAACCATAAACCTAATAAACTAGCAGCAGCAAATAACAAGCTGCTCAGAAAAGATAATTGAGAAGTTTGAGCTTTACTAGAAATAATTGCTGCTCCCATTATTAGAGAACCTACTAAAATACTAAAAGAAAGACGGTTGGCTGCATCATCCATTGTTCGGCGCACACCGTCTAATCCTCTTAATGATAAATTCCATTGTAGAGTTTCTGATGTTACTCTGTCTAATAATAGTTCAATTTGCCGGGGAGATTGTAAAGAGAGACTTTTAATATCTAAAGCAGTCCGTAAAAGAGAACGAACCGGACTATCTCCTAATAACTGACGACGAAACAAGTCAGTGATTAATGGTTGAATTTCATCAAATAAATTAACTTCTGGGTTAAAGGTACGCGCTACCCCTTCTAAATTTGCTAAAGTTTTGGCATATAAACCCATATTACTGGGTAAGCGAATTTTATTATTACGAGCAACTTGTAAAATTTCATAAATTATTTGACTAAAATTGATCTCAGTTAAACTGACATTATAATACTTTCGCAACATTCGATCATAATCATTTTCTAAGCGAGATAAAATCACAGGTTGAGCAGAATCAGAAAGTTGTAAAGTTAACTGAGCGCACCTTTGAGCATCCAAATCAACAATTGCTAATAACATTTCTGTAAGAATTTGTTGAGTGCGGGGATCAAGTCTACCCACCATGCCACAATCTAAAAGAGCAACACGCCCATCCGTCAGATAAAATAAATTGCCAGGATGGGGATCAGCATGAAAAAAGCCATCAATATATAATTGTTGAAAAAATACTCTAAATAATAAAGTAGTAATTCCTTTCCGTTTAACAATAGAATCTTGAGCATTTTCGGGATTTAAATCTGCTGTTAAAAGCGGAACACCATTCAACCATTCCATCACTAATAATTTTTCTGTAGTCAAATGCCAATAAATTTCTGCAACTACAATTTGCGTGGGATCATACCAACGACCTTGGGATAAATTGCGCCGCAGTTGGTCTGTATAACCGGCTTCTCTTGTAAAATCTAATTCAGCTTCTAAAGCTTTAGTAAATTCCTCAGCAATAGATTTGATGTCATAAATTTGTCCAAAATCAGTTCTCGCCACCAAATCCGCAATACCTTGAATTAAGGATATATCTTGGGTAATGGTGACATCAATACCTGGTCTTTGAACCTTCAAAGCAACTTCTCGTCCATCAGAGAGAGTAGCACGATGAGTTTGGGCAATTGATCCCGCTGCTACTGGTATATGATTAATTGTTTGAAAAGTTTCTTCCAGTGGGCGCTTTAGCTGTTTGCGGATCACAACTTCAACTTCACCCCAAGGAACTGCGGGTACTTCATCTTGCAGGGTTGATAGTTCTTCAATATAAGCAGCACTTAATAAATCTGGACGGGTAGAAAGAAGCTGACCGAGTTTGACATAAACCGGACCCAAATCCACCAAAACATTTTTTAATACCGCAGGTGTAGGTAGTTGAGGTTCATCGGTTTTACCACCAGTCAACAACCGTCGCATATAGTCCCAACCATTGCGAAGGACTACTTCAATAATTTCCCGTTGTCGAGGCACAGTTTGGGTTAAAAACATATTGGTGATTGGTAATTGGTGATTGGTAATTGGTGATTGGTAATTGGTAATTGGTAATTGGTAATTGGTAATTGGTAATTGTTGATTGTTAATTGGTGATTGGTAATTGGTGTTTGGTAATTGGTCATTGGTAATTGGTAATTGGTACGAGTTGACACCAAAACATAAAATAGAGTAACCAGTCACCAGTCCCCATTCTCCACTCCTCATGCACCACTCACCAATCATCAATCATCAATCTCCATTAACC
>NZ_BJCE01000440.1:0-2240 GCF_005402885.1 Sphaerospermopsis reniformis | reverse complement strand
CGCAACTATCGAGAAGAAAAGCACCCGCACTAGCACCCAGTAAAACCAAGAAATGACGACGATTTAAACTCATAAGTCTTTTTGCAGTTGGTAGATTTGCACACTGTTTTAGATCATAACTGCAAAAATAGATTAGGGAATGATGAATTGTACCTCTCCACAGTAAGAGGTGAGTTCCTGAAACCTTGCATTAGTAGCAATATCCACCTCCGAATTAATTCGGAGTCTCATAGCAAACGTCGTCTAAAGACGACTGTTCACAGGTTTTATTCCAGTTGTTTGACTTGGGAAGTTTCAACAGGTGGATTTATTTGACTGGGTGATAGTTTCAATACAAACATAGGTACTGAAGTGGCTAGAATTAAAACAGCGATCGCTAAGAGGATAGCAGCTGGTTTATCTCCAGATTCTGATAATTCTTTAACAATTGTTTCTATGGTTGTACCTGCAATTTTAGCTATTTCCACTGGGGTTGATGTAGTAAGATTTTTAACAACTTCAACCACAGCATCTATAATTTTGATTTTGGTGGTGTTGTTGGACTGGGTAGCATTTTCTTTTTCTGCTTGGCGCTGAGACATTGTTTACACTCCTCAAGTGTTTGTCTTTTGTTGATGTCTCTATCATTGCCTGGGGTATATGCTGATTAGGTGGGATGTGGGTAAATGTGGGATTTTGTGGGAAATATCAAAAATTTGTAAGTAAATGTTGGATTCTGTGGGTTTTATTGTAAAATATGAAACTTAAGGATAAAACCTACTCTACCAACTCAACCAGTTTAAGATGAAAGCCGAAGAAGCATTAGAATCTATTAAAGAAATATTGAAAGAAAAAACAAAAGGATTAATTTCGATTGATTCTATAGAATCAAAAGTTTTTGTACAGATTTGGGATGGCAAAACTTATAATGAAATGCCAGCTTTTATAGCTAAACCTAATGGAGACCCATATTCAGAGGAATATGTGAAAGAAATAGGTACAAGACTAATTAAGAAAATTAGAAATCGATTAAATATACAAGATATTAATAAGAATAATTTTCAGGAAGAGGTAGAACGATATTTAAATAATTTAAATATAAATGTCAATAATCCACCCATACAAACACCTAATGTAAATCTTCCAGATACAGATAACCAAAATCCCTTCATTCCCACCATTGGCAGAGTAAAAAACGCAGAAAATTTTTTTGGGAGAGAACGAGAAAGCAAGCAAATATTTGAACTTCTCAATAATTACAGTAGTGTTGCTATTATTGGTGAACCAGCAATTGGTAAATCATCGTTATTATATGCTGTTTGCCAAAAATCAGAAAACCTTTTACAGTTACCACGGCAAACAGTCTTTTTAGATATGAATCTTATTCATAATCAAGAAGATTTTTATTTCGCTATATGTGAAAAAATTGGTATCCCAGACAGTAAAGGTTATAGATTTACAAGAAACTTGGAAAACAAAAAAATCTTATTATTTTTAGATAATGTTGGTAAACTAAATGGAGAAGGATTTACAAAAGATGTAAGGGATCATTTACGGGGTTTAGCTGAAGGGGAAAATGCTTGTTTAAAATTAGTTGTTGCCGCTAATGAACCCTTAAAAACATTATTTAATGATAGTCAAAGTAATGGTAACACATCACCATTAGAAGATATTTGTCAACAAATAGATATTCTTCCTTGGAATGAAACAATTATCCGTAATTTTATTACCAAGCGGTTAAAACCAACCACGATTGATTTTACAGAAGCAGATATTCAACAACTGATTCAAGAAAGTGGTGGACATCCACAAACATTAACCCAACTTTGTTATAATTTGTATAAAAAATATTCTGAATCTAATAATTAAGAATCTATTATGAATAAACAATCTCCCGTACCCCGTTTAGATTTAGCCCCTAAATTACGCCGTCCTCTCTCTTTATGGAATCCTTTAGATTATCTGCTGTTGCTGTATTGGGTGTTTTACTTTCCCCAGGCTTTACGGTGGTATGTTGATACCTTTGGCGGGGGTTATATTCCTGCAAAAGAAATGAATTGGAGTAAAAGAATAGATATATTACGTCAAGATTCTGTTCAGTTTAAATTCCTAGTTCAAGGTGTAATTTTAACAATAATTACGGCTATATTAATTTGTTTGTTTCTCCAAGCATTAGGCTTGTCTATTAACTGGCTAGGTCTAGTGATAGTTGTGGCGTTTTTTGTGGCGTACGGTGTGGCGTACGGTGTGGCGTGCGGTGT
>NZ_BJCE01000439.1:0-2257 GCF_005402885.1 Sphaerospermopsis reniformis | reverse complement strand
ACAAATGGTTAGTAGCAGCCATTAAATCTACCCATCCTTGGTATTATGAAGTATCTAAATGCGCCCCTCAATACTCATTAAGATATTTGTCAGATGCTTTTAAATCTTTCTTCAAGAAAAGTAAAGGGTTTCCTAAGTTTAAGAAAAAGGGTAAACATGATTCTTTCACCTTAGATGGTGCAATAAAAATTGATTATAGAAAAATTAAAGTTCCTGTCATTGGTTGGCTGAAAACTTATGAAATTCTTCCGACTGGATATAAACCGAAATCTGTCACCATAAGTAAACAGGCTGATAAATGGTTTATCTCTTGGAAACTGGAGGTGAGAACGACTCAAACCCAGAAAAATCAAGAGTTTGTAGGAGTTGATTTAGGAATAAATCATCTAGCAATATTATCAACAGGAGAAATATTTGATGGCGTAAAAAGTTATAAAAAGTATGAGAAAAAGTTAGCAAGAATACAATATTTGAACCGCCATAAACTCATAGGTTCAAATAATTATAGAAAAGCACAAATCAAAATAGCAAGATTACACCAAAAAATAGCCAACATCAGAAAAGATACATTACACAAAATCACCACCTATATCAGCAAAAACCACGCGGTGATAGGGATAGAAGATTTGAATGTATCAGGGATGTTAGCAAATGGGAAATTATCAAAAGCTATATCAGATATGGGCTTTTATCAATTCAGAAGGCAGCTAGAATATAAAACACAACTGTATGGCAGTAAGTTAGTAATTGTGGATAGATATTATCCCAGTAGCAAGACTTGCTCAACTTGTGGAGAAAAGAAATCATCACTGTCATTATCTCAAAGAGTTTTTAAATGTGATAACTGTGGCTTTGAGAGTGACAGAGATTTAAACGCTGCGATTAATTTAAAACAAGAAGCGGTCAGATTGATCGTGTTAGCCTGTGGACTAGATAGTGCCGACACTTCTAGGAGTTCAGTGAGCGTAGTCGAACTGGTGAAACAGGAAGAAAAAGCCAACTTTTGTTAGCATTAGTTAGCTTTTTTGTATCGGAAGTTACCCAATGCCCAATGTCCAATGCCCAGTACAATTTAATTTTGAGTAAATTTCCTATGACAACAACAATTTCTTATGCAGATGCTTTAGACCTTACAGCCGATGATTACATTGTGATCGGCTTGGCAACCTGCTTTTACAAAGAAGATGGAGAAGTACACCAAATCGAAGTTATAGAACCTATTCCCTCAGCAGCATTAGAAGCAATATTAAAAGGCATTCCTACCTCATACAAACTTGCCTGTGCAACTACTTTGGGAAGTATCTTGGATGGTGATAAGCTGTTATTACCTGATGGATTTCCTGATTCAGCACAGTTTGGAGATGAA
Source organism: Sphaerospermopsis reniformis (assembly GCF_005402885.1). Lineage (NCBI taxonomy): Bacteria > Bacillati > Cyanobacteriota > Cyanophyceae > Nostocales > Aphanizomenonaceae > Sphaerospermopsis > Sphaerospermopsis reniformis. Next base: position 891 of record NZ_BJCE01000439.1, on the reverse strand, counting down.
TTTGTACAACGGTCATTTTCAGCTGCTCGCACCTACAAGCGTCGTGAATCAGCCCAAACCCTGATTCCCGCAGGAACAACCAAAACCGATTTTAATTATTCTACAGAACGCAAACGGGTGCTAAATGCCGCTAGAGTTGTCACTAAAGACGACAACGTTAAACAACATTCTCACACTCACAAAGTTCTTTGATTTTAAGCAGTTATTATGTTGAAACTTTACGGTGGCGCTTTTAGCCGTGCATCAATTGTGCAGTGGTATTTAGAGGAACTACAAGTTCCCTACGAATTTATCCTTTTGGATATGAAAGCAGGTGAACATCGACAACCTGAATACCTGGAAATTAACCCAATAGGCAAAGTTCCAGCAATTATGGATGGTGATTTGAAACTATGGGAATCAGGGGCAATTTTGCTGTATATTGCGGAAAAATATGGTAAAAATCCGATTTCCCTAGAGGAACGTGCCATATTTTCCCAATGGGTATTATTTGGTAATTCCACCTTGGCTACAGGAATTTTTGTGGAAGCCAACCGCGAGCGAGAAATGCCCCGCCTATTAACTACCCTGAATGAAATTTTTGCGCGGCAACCTTTCTTACTTGGTGATGAATTCACTGTTGCCGATGTGGCTGTGGGATCTATACTCGCTTATATTCCCATTATGCTCAAGCTTGATTTGAGTGAATATCCAGCCGTTGTTAACTATATTCAGAAAATTTCTGAACGTCCAGCGTTTAAAAACAGTATCGGTAAAAGGTAAAAGGTGTCTGGGGACTGGGGACTGGTGACTGGCGACTGTGGACTGGGGATCGTGGTCTGAGTACACTAGAACGGGTCCGTGGCACTGGGTGCTTGGTGTCTTATTCCAGTTGTCTCTTGCACGCGCGTC
>NZ_BJCE01000438.1:0-2262 GCF_005402885.1 Sphaerospermopsis reniformis | reverse complement strand
CCCTGCCTCCCCTGCCTCCCCTGCCTCCCCTGCCTCCCCTGCCTCCTGACTCCTGACTCCTTGATCTCCTGACTCCTGACTCCTAACCGTGCTACAATTATCATTTCATTCACAAAATCACTACCTACCAACAGGACAACGATTTTTCAACATGATCAAACTGCGCTTGAAGCGATTTGGTAAAAAGCGGGAAGCAAGTTACCGCATTATTGCTATTAACGATCTGTCTCGTCGTGATGGTCGTCCCCTAGAAGAACTAGGATTTTACAACCCCAGAACTGATGAAGTGCGTCTGGATGTTCCCGGTATTGTTAAGCGTCTTCAACAAGGCGCTCAACCTACTGACACCGTTCGTCGCATCCTCGTAAAAGCTAATGTTTTTGAACAAGTCAGTGCAAACGCCGCATCATAAACTTGAGCCGAAGTTACCAGCAGCCAGTCCTCACTATGTTGGGCTGGTGAAGTTTCTTGTACAGCCGTTTTTAGAGTCTCCAGAGTCTTTAAGTGTCGATTGTGAAATGTCTTACACCCTTAAACGGGCTTGGATTCGCATCGCTTTTGACCCTACAGACAAAGGAAAAGTCTTTGGTAGGGGGGGACGCAATATTCAGGCAATTCGCACGGTAATTGCCGCAGCAGCAGAATTGGCTGGCCAGTCAGTATACCTGGACATCTACGGCAGCAATACCCAAAATCGGGATGGTATGTCTTTTGATGAAGAACAGGAAGAAAGAATACCCCCACCAAGATCACGAGAAAGAAGTGGAGACATCCCCAGACCTATTGCTAAACCCCGCTTTCGGTCGGTCTAAACTGGTAATTTTGAGGTGACTCAGCCAGTAAGTAGTTCTGGTAAAGATGAAGATAGGCCGCAAAAAAATTGTTATAGCAGGAGTCAGGAGTCGTAGGGGTGAAGCCTTCGGGCAATCAATGATCAATTTTTATTGAAAGCTATTTTCCTGTAAGGGTGAGGCATTCGGGCGATAAATTATCAATTTTGATCACAGTTATTTTCCGAATGCTTCGCCCCTACTTCGCCCGTCCTAACTGCTCTGTCTACGACTATAAAACCAAGATTTTTGCAGTCTTTTGTTGCTAAGTCAATACGACTGAAAAAAACGCAATACCCAGATCCTCGACTTCTTCAAGAAGTTGGGGGTCTATCTTCTGAGAACTTCTGAGAAATTTTTGATAAATTTTGATAAATTTTGATAAAAATTTGATAAAAACTATGGCAGGTGCAGTTACAATTGGGCTGCCTAATATTCCCAGTGCGATCGCTCTAGCGGGATATGGGGAAGCAAATCTCAAGTTTCTGTCTCAACAAACAGGAGCTAGTTTAGTGCTGCGGGGTCAAGAACTACTCATTTCTGGTCAAGAAAAGCAGGTTGATCTAGCTGTGAAAATAGTGCGATCGCTAGAAAATCTCTGGAGTAAAGGTAATAATATTGCTACTGCGGATATTTTAACAGCCCGTCAAGCAATAGAGGGCGATCTCCAAGGTGAATTACAAGACCTACAGCGCGATATCCTCGCTAAAAGTCGTCGTGGTCAAGAAGTCCGCGCTAAAACTTTCCGTCAACGACAATATATTGAAGCTATTCGTAAACGCGATCTCACCTTTGGTATTGGTCCTGCGGGAACTGGTAAAACCTATCTCGCGGTTGTTGTTGCTGTCCAAGAACTTCTAGCTAATCAATTTGAAAAATTAATTTTAACCCGTCCTGCGGTGGAAGCTGGGGAAAAACTGGGATTTTTACCAGGAGATTTACAACAAAAAGTTAACCCCTATCTGCGTCCGCTTTATGATGCTATTAATGAATTTATTGATCCTGAAAAAGTCCCTAATTTAATGGAACGGGGTATTATAGAAGTTGCGCCTTTAGCTTATATGCGCGGGCGGACTTTAAATAATGCTTTTGTAATTGTTGATGAAGCTCAAAATACCACACCTGCACAAATGAAAATGGTGCTGACTCGTTTGGGTTTTGGTTCTCGTATGGTGATTACAGGTGACATCACGCAAACTGATTTACCTCTACATCAACAGTCAGGTTTAACCGTTGCTTTGCAAATTCTCAAGCACGTTGAAGGTATCGCTTTTTGTGAATTTACTCAAAAAGATGTTGTTCGTCATACTTTGGTACAAAGGATCGTTTCTGAGTATGAAGAATATGAAAAATAGTATATTGGTAATTGGTGATTGGTGATTGGTGATTGGTGATTGGTGATTGGTGATTGGTGATTGGTGATTGGTGATTG
>NZ_BJCE01000437.1:0-2263 GCF_005402885.1 Sphaerospermopsis reniformis | reverse complement strand
TCAGTAGAACAGTTAGAAGAATTATTAAATAAATTGCTAAACGAAGGAGGTCTTATTATTAAATGGGAGCGCAAAGTTAAAAATAAAGGTAATGCTGTTTATTCGATTTAGCTGCACAACAGCTTAATGATTAATCAAGAAATAATTTGGGGCTTTTTAGCCATTGCGGAAAAATATCCAGATTTGAAAGCTAAGTTGCTATCAACAACTACACCACAAAATTTTCTGGAAATTGCCAGACAACACAATTATATATTTCCCATAGAAGCCTTTATCTGGATTTTAATTGATATTAAATCATCCTCCAGAGTCAGAATTTCTATTGCTACGGGTGAAGCTTATGTCACACCAGTAATCAGTATGATTCCTACAGGACAATGGATATGGTTAGCGGAAGAATGGGGAATGTTAGCTCCCTTTTCCCATGTAAAAAAACCAGAGATGGGATTTTTTAAAAGTGGTGATATAGATGATGAAGAATATTTTCTTCGTCAATGTTTTTTACCTCATGGTTACTTTAATCAGCGTCTATTAAACTAAAAATCCCCGACTTCTTGAAGAAATCGAGGATTGTAAAAACAGGATATTTTAACAGGAGAATTGATTGTATTTAACCCAAAGAAACTGTTAAAGTTCCTGGTTTGCTTAAATCACCTGTTAACACCACACCGCGATTATTAGCATGAAGATGACGCAGAATTTTGTAAATTGCTTCAACTTGTTCAGCAGCACCAGCTTTATCAGCTATTTCGGTAATAGAAAGGGCTTTCTTTTCTGTTTGCAATACTTTGATTACTTTTTGTTGTAAATCGAGAATTGCAGCGGCAGCTTTTTTACCAGCTTCTACACCAGGTTGGTGATAAGCGTTAATATTAACTAAGCTGGCATAAAATCCTACAGCCCGTTCATATAATGCAATTAACGCTCCCACTGTGCGAGCATTAACTTGAGGAATTGTCACTGTAATAGAATCGCGGTTATTCTCATACAATGCTTGACGAGTTCCTAATAAGAAACCTGATAAATAATCACCAGATGTGACACCAGGATCAATTTCAGTAGATGCACCTTGACGATCTTCTAAAACTTCAATTAAAGTTGCAAAGAAATTGGGTACACCTTCCCGCAATTGTTGTACATAGGCGTGTTGGTCTGTTGAACCTTTGTTACCATAAACGGCAATACCTTGATATACAGTTTTACCGTCTAAATCTTGTTCTTTACCCAAAGATTCCATTACCAATTGTTGTAAATAACGGCTAAATAATAACAAGCTGTCTTTGTAAGGTAAGACAACCATATCTTTTTCGCCTTTACCGTTACCGGAGAAATACCAAGATAATGCTAATAATGCTGCTGGGTTATTTTTAATATTAGCAACACGGGTGGCATCATCCATTTCTTTTGCACCATCTAACATGGCACGGATATCAATACCCTGTAATGCTGCGGGTAATAATCCTACGGAAGACATTTCTGAAGTACGCCCACCTACCCAGTCATACATGGGGACAGTTGTTAACCAACCCTCAGATTGAGCCACTTTATCTAAGTTACTATCTGTGCTGGTGATGGCAACTGCATATTTAGCAAAGTCTAAATTTTTGGCAGCGTAGGCTTTTTTCACCTCGATCATGCCGTTGCGGGGTTCGGGTGTACCACCAGATTTAGAAATGACTAATACCAGGGTAGTAGCCAGTTTATCGTCGATAGAGGAGAGAACCCGATCAATACCAGCAGGATCGGTATTGTCGATAAAGTGAATGTTGAGGGGAGGAAAATCGGGTGCAAGTGCTTCAGCGACAAACTGGGGACCTAAAGCCGAACCACCAATACCGATAGAAATAATGTCAGTAAAGCGGCTTTCTTTGGGGGGATGAACTGCCCCGGTTTGTACCTGATCTGCAAAAGCTTCGATTTGTTCTAAAGTTTGAACTATTTCTTGTTTTAGTTCTGGAGAGGGTGCTAAGTCTGGGTTACGCAACCAGTAGTGTCCTACCATGCGGTTTTCATCAGGATTGGCGATCGCTCCCTTTTCCAAAGCGGCCATATCCGCAAAAGCCTTATCAAATTTCGACTGCAACGACTCCACGAAAGCGTTATCAAACCGCATCCGGCTGATATCTAGATACAGTCCTAATCCCTCGTGGTAATATAACCATTCTTGGTATCGTTGCCAAAGTGCCTTAGCATCCATCATGAGGGAATTCTCACATATACTTGATCAAACTCCAGTTTAATCTATGGTTTTGGCGATCCCTGC
>NZ_BJCE01000436.1:0-2278 GCF_005402885.1 Sphaerospermopsis reniformis | reverse complement strand
CCTGCTTCTTCCCCAGTCCCCAGTCCCCAGTCCCCAGTCCCCAGTCCCCAGTCCCCAGTCCCCATTCCCCAGTCACTAACTTTCTGGTTCGCAGTCAGGAACACCTTCTCTAAATACCCGACTAGCGAGAATATCAACCGCTTCAATGGTAATTAAATCTTGTTTATTTAATTTTTTGCCACTACTCAATAAACGATTAGCTTGACGCAAACGCGCCCTGTCTATAGCATTTCTCACACTACGAGCATTAGCAAAATGGGGCATATTCTTCCGTCTAATTAAATATTCACGGAAAGCTGTTTCTGCTTCTGAACTAAAACAATAGTTCTGATTTTTGACTATAGATTGAGCGATAATCATCAAATTATCAACACTATAATCATTAAACTCAATGTGTAACCCAATCCGGGAATTCATTCCTGGATTACTATGAAAAAAATGCTCCATTTGAGTTTTATAACCAGCAAGAATGACAACTAAATCATCTCGCTGATTTTCCATTACCTGCATCAAAATTTCAATGGCTTCTAAACCGAAATCTCCGGGATGATCAGGACGATATAAAGTATAAGCTTCATCAATTAACAAAACACCACCCATTGCATTATTTAACACTTCTCTGGTTTTGGGTGCGGTTTGTCCAATACCTTGCCCAACTAAATCATCTCTCGTGACTAAAATTACGCTTTCTTTGCGGATGTATTCTAAACGATAGAGAATTTCCGCCATCCGCATAGCTACAGTAGTTTTACCCATGCCTGGATTGCCTAAAAAGGTCATGTGTAAACTAGGCGCACCAGCATCTAAACCCAGACTTTTACGGATACGGTCAACCAACAACAAGGCCGCCATTTCTTTAATCTTGGTTTTGACGGAATTTAAACCGACTAATTCCTGATCTAATTTATCAAGAATGTCTTGTACTTGAGATTCCCGGAAAGCAGTCTCTAAATCAATTTCTCTTTCTTCAGTAAGGTTATTGTTGATTGCGGTTTTTTCTAATACCTGTTCACTCATGACTATCACCTCTGATCATGACTTTTGATAATGACTTTGATGATAGCGTCAAGTTGGGAAATATAAAAGAATGTAATTCTAATACCTCTTATATATATTTCTTTATTATCAATTTCTGAATTTAGTCATAGAGAAAAAATATAGGTAATTGGTAAAATTTCACCGGGTTTTCAATCTCTGTCCCTAAACGTAGGAAAATTGTGAGAGTATGACTTATTCTCCAGTCTTAAATTTGATTTAGGTTGTTCTCAACATGAATATTCAATTGACAAAACGGTTATTAGCGTTAGTGCTTGTTGTTTTTTTAGCTTTGTTATTACCAGAAATTACTATAGCTTCTGCTGATAGTTCATCTAGTTCATCTATTTCTCCTCAAGTCATTTTCACTGCATTTAGCGAAAATACTAAAGATACTATTACTGTTTCCGAAAATGATTTAACTCCCCAGGAACGTCAAAAACTGCAAGCTGTCCGTCAAAGACGCAACAAGGAAATTCTGGTAGTTTTAGATGTTGAACAACAGAAACAACTTGCCTATCATTTACATCATGGTAAGCTGTTGTGCATTTAATTTGTATAAGTTTAACAGGCAAGATGCCTGTTCCACAAGAGCTAAGAATATTATGATTATAGAATTTAGCTGCGTAACAGCTTAGTAACCTTAACGAAGCAATAGAAGCGGTTAATTTAAGCTCAGAGCAAAGGGATTTAATTAATGCAATTATGGATTTTACTAATTTGAAATTGCAGGGAATTTTTTCCCATCATGCTTTACTTGACCGTCGTCAATAAGTTTATAGCAATTCCCTTGAATTTAGTAAAGTAAAATATTTAGATACCCCTTATTCAGCAGTTCCCCGACTTCTTTTATTTCAGGACTTACGCAAAAAATAACGAAAGTAGAACACCGATTGATTAATCGTAAGGGCGAAGCATTCGGACAGGTCTAATGGTTTCAGCGATAGGTTATCACCCGAATGCTTCGCCCCTACAAGGTAAAGGGTTTTAGCTATTTTGACTTGTACTGAGCGAAGCCGAAGTGCTTTCAAAAAGTGCAAGCTTTTATGAGGTGGCAACTGAAAAACCTTGCACTTAATTCCTACTTAGGGGTTGCTGAGAAAGTCTTTCCGTGAAGGCATAGGAGTCAGGAGTCAGGAGTCAGGAGTCAGGAGGAGATGTGAAAATTTCTTTGCCGTCTCTTGAAATCCCAAAAAATGCACACTTTTTCCGGTATACCCTTCAAAACCCTTGGACTAATTTC
>NZ_BJCE01000435.1:0-2281 GCF_005402885.1 Sphaerospermopsis reniformis | reverse complement strand
TTGAAATCCCAAAAAATGCACACTTTTTCCGGTATACCCTTCAAAACCCTTGCACTAATTTCTGTGTTTATCAGCCTCTAACCTTTGATATATCAAGGTTTTAGGTTTATTCAGCAAACCCTATTTACACTTGAATGAGGATATCAAGCAATGACACAGACACAAGTTGCAGTATCTTTATATGAGCAAGATTATTTACTGTGGATTGAAGATACAGTCAATAAGTTACGGAGTAGAGATATTGAGGGGTTAGATTTTGAGAATCTGATTGAGGAGATAGAGAGTTTGGGGCGATCGGACAAACGAGAACTAGAAAATCGGCTAGAAGAGCTTTTGGAGCATATCCTCAAGCGAAAATACGTAAATATGCCCGATTGTTATCGCGGGTGGGTAGAATCAATCATTAAACAAAGGAATGGACTCAGAAAGTTACTCAAAAATTCACCCAGTCTCAAGCCTTATTTTAGCCAAGTGTTTGATGAAGCTTACGCAGAAGCTCTGAAAATTGTCCGCAATGGTTATCCGCAGTGTGAGTTTCCTGATACATGGCTTTTTAGCCGTGATCTTGAAGCGATGTTGAATGTGGATTTTTGGGAATAGTTAAATAGTTAAAAATATTTATTTACACTTGAATGAGGATATCAAGCAATGACACAGACACAAATTGCAGTATCTTTATATGAGCAAGATTATTTACTGTGGATTGAAGATACAGTCAATAAGTTACGGAGTAGGGATATTGAGGGGTTAGATTTTGAGAATCTGATTGAGGAGATAGAGAGTTTGGGGCGATCGCAAAAACACGAACTTGAAAACCGGCTAGGAGAACTTCTTGAACATCTTCTCAAGCGGACTTATGTAAATATGCCTGATTGTTATCGTGGTTGGGTAGAATCCATTGATAAGCAAAGGGTATCTCTGAAGCGATTACTCAAACAAGCACCGAGTTTAAAGCCCTATTTTCACGAAGTTTTTGATGAAGTTTACGAAGATACTCTCAAAATTGTGCGTCGGGGTTATCCGCAGTGCGAGTTTCCTGATACATGGCCATTTAGTCCTGATCTTGAAGCGATGCTGAATGTGGATTTTTGGGAAGATTAAAAATGAGAAATCCTCATGTAGACAATCTCGAGTTTTTTCTATCTTGAAGGACGGTTAAGTTTTTCTGCCACCCTCCAAAACTCAACCTCAAGGGTTTTCAGCCCATTTTCTTATAAAGATCGAGATTTGAAGATAGCCAGTGAGTGACATCAAGTGGGTAGAATATAACCGCAGTAGTATAGAGCAGGTATATCTAGCCCGTGAAGATATTTGTATATCATACTCCAGAATTAACCCCAACTGAGGCAACGCCAGAATGCGCGATCGCTGTTGATGTTTTGCGAGCCACTAGCACAATAGCGACAGTGTTAGCGGCTGGAGGCGAGGCAGTGCAAGTTTTTAGTGATTTAGATCAACTCATGGCAGTGAGTGAACAATGGCCTGCCGAAAAACGATTACGGGCTGGAGAAAGAGGCGGCGCAAAAGTGTCTGGCTTTGAGTTGGGTAACTCGCCCCTAGATTGCACAGCAGAATTAGTACAAGGGCGACGCTTGTTTATCAGTACCACTAATGGTACTCGTGCCTTACAGCGCATTCAACAAGCTCCTATTGTTCTTGCAGCAGCTTTAATTAATCGGTCTGCGGTGGTGAAATTTCTCTTAGAAAAACAACCAGAAACCATTTGGATCGTTGGTTCAGGTTGGGAAGGTAGTTTTTCTTTAGAGGATACTGTTTGTGCAGGTGCGATCGCTCATAGTATTTGGCAACAAACCGATTCTTCCCTGGAAGAAATAGCTGGGAATGATGAAGTTACCAGTGCGATCGCTCTTTATTCACAATGGCAAAATGACTTACTGGGATTATTCCATCAAGCTAGTCACGGTAAGCGATTATTACGCCTGGAATGTTTAGAAGATTTAAAATATTGCTCCCAAACCGATATTTTAGATGTTTTACCAATGCAACACGAAGCAGGTGTTTTAAAAAGTCAGAATCAGTAAGGAGGCAGGAGTTATGTATTTTGGATTTTGGATTTTGGATTTTGGATTGTTTTTGTAGTCTCCAATCTAAAATCTAAAATCTAAAATCTAAAATTTATCTCCCTATCTCCCTTACTTAGGGGTTGCTGAGAAAGTCTTTCCGTGAGGGCATAGGAGTCAGGAGTCAGGAGTCAGGAGTCAGGAGAAGATTTGAAAATTTCTTTGCCATCTCTTGAAATCCCAAAAAATGCACACTTTTT
>NZ_BJCE01000434.1:0-2315 GCF_005402885.1 Sphaerospermopsis reniformis | reverse complement strand
AGTCACCAGTCCCCAGTCCCCAGTCCCCTATCCTCACGAAAAGACTTTTTCCGCAAGCCCTAAGTTGTATATTCGGCGTTAATTTTCACGTAGTCATAACTCAGATCACAACCCCAAGCTGTACCTGTTCCGTGGCCATGTCCAACACTAACGGAAATTAATACTGTATCTTCTTGGAGATAAGCACCTGCGGACGTTTGTTTTAAATAAGCACTCACAGCAGCTTTATCAAAAGGTAAGGGTTGACCATTTTCAAACAGTACAAAATCACCGATTTTAATTTTCAGGTTGTCTTGTTCAAAGGGTACTCCTGCACGGCCAGCAGCACCAGCGATCCTTCCCCAGTTGGGATCTCGTCCAAAGATTGCAGATTTAACTAAGGACGATCCAGCAATGGTTTTGGCTATTTGTCGCGCTGCGGTTTCGTCGTTTGCACCGGTGACTTGCACTTCTACCAAACAAGTTGCACCTTCTCCATCACGGGCGATCGCCTTAGCTAAATGTTGACAGACTGCGGTTAACATTGCTTCTAATTTTTCCGCTTCTGGTCCGGTTTCTGTAATCGCAGGGGTACGAGATGCACCGTTAGCTAAGGCTATTAAACTATCATTGGTGCTAGTATCACCATCAACTGTAATCGAATTAAAACTTCTATCAGCAGCCCGTGTTAACATTTGTTGCCATAATGTAGATGATACTGCCGCATCACAGGTAACAAATGCCAACATGGTGGCCATATTAGGATGAATCATTCCTGAACCTTTAGCAATACCACCAATTCGCACCGGGCGATCGCCTATAGTGGTTTCTAAAGCAATGGATTTTGTTACCAAATCTGTGGTTATAATAGCTCCTGCAGCTGCATCCGATCCAGTTTCGGAAAGTTCTGCAACTAACTTAGGTATCCCATTTCGCAAAGCATCCATTTTAATTCTTTGACCTATTACCCCAGTGGAAGCGAGTAAAATTGATTCTGGGGAAATGTTCAACTCTTTCGCTAACAAGTCTGCACTTTCTAACGCATCCTTCACCCCTTGACTACCTGTAGCGGCGTTAGCTTGACCGGCATTACACAGTATAGCTCTAGTGGTATGCTTGCTTTGTAAACGTTGACGACAATAATCTACACAAGCGGCTTTCACATGACTCGTGGTAAATACACCAGCAGCGATCGCATCTACATCTGATAATATTAACGCTAAATCCGGCAATCCCGAAGGTTTCAACCCAGCTTTAATACCTGCTGCTTTATATCCCCTGGGTGCTGTCACACCACCTGTAATTTCTTTCCAGTCTGTCATAATTTTGGATTTTATATCATGTCCGTTTGAATTGTTATCATATCTGTTTGGATAGGAACAGGGAACAGGGAATAGGGAATAGGGAATAGGGAACAGGGAATAGGGAATAGGGAATAGGGAATAGGGAATAGGGAATAGGGAATAGGGAATAGGGAATAGGGAATAGGGAATAGGGAATAGGGAATAGGGAATAGGGAATAGGAAAAAAGCTATTTTCAGGTAAATGAACCACATCTTGATTCAAGTTTCGCACAAAGACACAAAGGAGCAAAGGCGCAAAGTCAGAAAGAAATTAATTTAGAGTCTGGTCTAAACAGTTTTATGATTAAGCTGTTGTGCATTTAATTTGTATAAGTGGAACAGGCATCTTGCCTGTTAAACAAGAGTTCAGAATATTAGGATCATACAATTTAGCTGTGTAACAGCTTAATTGATGTCCTAACTACTCTGTCTACGACTATATAAAGCCTGAGAGCGTTTATTTCGTTAGATCAACATAAATTTACACATTAGACCTCTCCAAAATAGAATCTATTAATTTGTCATAAGTTGTAGGGGCGAAGCTTATGGGTGATAATTTGACGAAAAAATCAGACATCTAGATATCCCATAAGCTTCGCCCTGCCCCCATAAATAGGTTCCATAATTTCTTTTCTGGAAAAGTCTAATTGGGATGCTCCATTATTCTTTCTTGCTGATGGCTGAATACTGATAGCTGAATACTTGCAATCAAACTAAAAAAGAGAGCCATTGAATAGCTCTCCAAATCATCAGTATGCATCTACTGATCACAGTATAACATTTTTACCGTGAGGGGTGAAACCCCTTTCTGAGATTTTTTTGAGGAAATTTCGCAAAAAGGTGACTGGTGACAGGTGACTGGTGATTGGTGACTGGTGACTGGTGACTGGTGACTGGGAAAATACAAATAATTTCTCCCTGACTCCTGACTCCTTGATCTCCTGTAAGGGCGAAGGGGGATAAATTATCAATTTTTATCACAGGTTATTTTCC
>NZ_BJCE01000433.1:0-2320 GCF_005402885.1 Sphaerospermopsis reniformis | reverse complement strand
TGCCAGTTTTAATTTTAATATAACCCGATCTGATGGTAGTTTTATTCAAAAATTTATTCCCATAAATGATACCCGCAAAGCAACCACAAATGCACTTGAGGGAGGAGGTTCTTTATTTAGTAATTTAGATGCTACCAATGCACCAAAATTTTTACAAGGTTTTCCCACTGTCAATTTACAACCTTTATTAAATAATGGTGTGAAGTTGGAAATTGGTAGTATTATACCCCGGGAAAATTTAGAAGCTGCGGGACTCACATTAGGTGATTTTTTCACTAAAGAGGGATATGCTTTTAACGCTCCGATTAGTTCTTCTCCGGGAATTAAAACTTTACAACTTGATCAAAGTGATAACAATGATATTGTGGCAGTTCTCACCAATCCTTTTTTAACTAGGGAACAAAGAGATTTTCATTATCTTAATTCTTTGATGTGGTATAACTTGGGTCAACAAAATCCTGAAATTGCCACTTTAAATATCATAGAACCTCAAAATCTAGATTGGTATAGATATACTTTAAGTTGGTCACATAACCGAACTTTACTGCATTATGATCCAGAAAAAATTAAATTAAATTATTTAAATGTTTTTGCTAATCCTGGGTTATCTATAACTACAAACCAATGGAAAAATACTGATTTTAATCAAACTAAAAACGCTAGTTTAGGTTTAATATTTGGTAGCGTATTTAATGTTATTAATCCCGGTAATTTGAATGAAACTATTAGTGAAGCTAAAAAGAAATATAATAATTTGCAACCGTTAGCTACTTTAAATACAAAAGCTACATCTCAACAACGTAGACAGATGAACCAACGGTTAAATGATACTCTTAATTATGGAAATACTAATAGCAATCTTTCCCAAGTTTCAGGAAGTTATACTTTTGCTAGTAATATTACTCCAGACAGTTCATTATTATTGCAATTGAGAACAGGTCTTTATAAAAGAAGTGTGCAGTTTATGGAACAAACAATAGAACCTTGGACTCCTGAAACTCCTGTAGTAATAGATTTTGTCCGTCCTATTGATTTGGGTCCAATACTTTATACTGGAGTTAATATCCCCACAAATTTAACTCAAATTAATGCACCGGAAACCTTTGAAGTTACTTTCATTCGTGGTGAAACTTCCGATGGAAAAGTTTTATTTGATCAATCTTATGTATTTAATAATTTAGCTAATCTGTTTACTGCTGTTCCTTTCTTGGGTCCGGGAAGAATTTATGATTCATATTTTGGACGGATAAAACTGAGTACGTTTCGACAAAGAGATATCCAAACATCTTCTTATGCTGGAAATCTTTTTTTACCAGCAGTTGAACTAACAGCGTCTGGAAGTATTAATAATTTTAGTTATGCTTTATCTGCGGGAACATGGTTTAATTTATTTCCCGATTCTGCACCGATGATTGATAATAATTTAGGTAAATTAATTCCTAATATTACAGAGGAAAGTTCCATAGGAGGAATGTTGAAATTTGCAGCTAAGGTTGATTTTACGAATATATTTTATGATGAAAAGAAGCAATGGCACACGATTATAGCTAATTCACCATTTTTTTCATTAAGTTATAACACTAATCATAATAGTTTGAATTTATCTGGTATTTCTTTAGGGCATATATTTCAGTTTGTCAAACCAGATTTTAATATCACTGTTTATCCGGTGTTTAGTTATACCCCACAAATGCTCAATTCTAATGTTAAATCTGGTAACTTTGGCAATATTGGTACTTTTTTTCTATTCAACTTTTCCCATAACGTAGGGTTTAATGTTAATGGTTCTATTTCTTTTGGTAATCCATCTTACTACCAAATTGAAGCTACTTATGATATGATTAGAGATCAAGAAATAGGAACTTTTACTATTGGTCCTTACTATACAAATTATTCTCTGGCTACTGTGAGAGGATTTGAAAGTCAAGCAGAAGATCCTCACAATGGAATGATATTTCGCTATAAAAGTCCTAATTCTGGTTTGGTAATTAATTCTAGGTTAGGTCATAATGATTTTGGTTTTAGAGGGCAATTGAATATGGAATTTAATTTCTAGAAGGATATTAAGAAGTTCAAGAAGTCAGGAGAATGGCTTCGCCACGCTTACTTCGACAGGCTCAGTACAAGTCGCGAACGAGGAGTCAGGAGATCGAGGATATCAAGGAGTTTTTTGTATTTTGAAACGAAGTAAAAAGGGGTTGCTGAGAAAGTCTTTCCGTGAGGGCATAGGAGTCAGGAGTCAGGAGTCAGGAGTCAGGAGGAGATGTGAAAATTTCTTTGCCGTCTCTTGAAATCCCAAAAAATGCACACTTTTTCCGGT
>NZ_BJCE01000432.1:0-2330 GCF_005402885.1 Sphaerospermopsis reniformis | reverse complement strand
AAAATTTTAGATTTTAGATTTTAGATTTTAGATTGGAGTTAACAAAAACAATCCAAAATCCAAAATCCAAAATCCAAAATAAATAACTCCTGACTCCTGACTCCTGATAGCGACTTGTACTGAGCCTGTCCTGAGCCTGTCCTGAGCCTGTCCTGAGCCTGTCCTGAGCGGTGTCGAAGGGCGGTGTCGAAGGGCGGTGTCGAAGGGCGGTGTCGAAGGGCGCAGTCGAAGTAAGCGTGGCGTTAGCCATACTTCTGAACTTCTGAACTTCTAATAAAATTATGGCTATTTGGTTGACTTTGTGTGGGGTAGTGGTTTTATTAGCTTACCTTTTGGGTTCTTTTCCCACTGGATATCTTGCAGGTAAGTTATTAAAAGGTATTGATATTCGTGAAGTTGGTTCTGGTTCAACTGGTGCCACCAATGTTCTGAGAACCTTGGGTAAAGGTCCGGGGGCTTTTGTGTTATTTGTTGATTGTTTGAAGGGAGTATTAGCCATAAATCTGGTTTATGCTTTATTCAATTTTGCTCCTGGTTATAATGTCATACCTGCAAATTTAAATGTGCAATTATGGCAACCTTGGTTAGTAACTTTGGTTGGGTTAGGGGCAATTTTAGGACATAGTAAATCAATCTTTTTAGGTTTTACTGGTGGTAAGTCTGTGGCTACCAGTTTGGGTATTTTATTAGCCATGAATTGGCCGGTTGGTTTGGCTACCTTGGGGGTTTTTGGTGTAGTTATTGCTATATCTAAAATCGTTTCTTTAAGTTCTATTTCTGGTGCTGTTGCTGTTTCTATTTTGATGGTGGTTTTCCAGCAACCTTTAGCTTATGTTTTGTTTAGTATTGCTGGGGGTTTATATGTAATTATTCGTCATCGCAGTAATATTGAAAGGTTGCTGACAGGTACAGAACCCAAAATTGGCCAGAAGGTAGAAACTGAATCTCAACAAACAGCGTAAATAAAGCCTGGTAATTAATTCCCAGTTTCATGAAATTTGGCTATCGAATACTTGGTTTATTTACGCCGTACTGTACTACCATCTTTTTGTGTGGGCATCGCATCTATAGCGTTTCCCAGTCTCATTAGGTACACCCTTATTTATTTACTGCTACCAATTCCCAATTCCCAAAGACAAAAAACTCTGTACCTCACTAACTTGGTAAATGCTATATCTATAGATTTCTTCATTTATTTTTCTTTCTTGGGGGGGCGAAAATTGATAGTTGAGGGGTTGACTCGGTGCTGGGGGCGCGGTACTATTCTAGTATAATGGAGTGTTGCTAATATTTTTAAAATAAGCAATATCCCATTGTTAGAGCTTGTAAAGATAACTTTACCAGGAATAAATAAAAAAAGCAATCCCTTTCCAGCCGCCAAATCATAAATTTTTACCTATTTTTGATGCAGTTTCATAATTAAAAATCTATATTAAATTAGAAATTATAAAGTTTTATAACTGATAACTGATTACTAAATGTTGACAAAGATGGTTAAAATAGATAGAAAAGTCTATTTTTACAACCCGTTATGTCTACAGAATCAAATATTGAAGATGTACAAGCACCAATTAATACTGCACCACCGGAAGTTAAACAGATAATTGAGAGAGTTTGTAGGTTAGAAAAATCAAGACTTGCGAGAAAAAGCAAAGGTGCAATTAATGATGATATTTTAGGAATAATCAAAGAAGCAGTGAAAGAAGTGGTGCAGGAATGAAACTAACCTCGATTAAACTTTGTAATTTTCGTTCTTTTTATGGACAGACTCCAGAAATTACCATTGCGACGGGAGATATTAAAAATACTACAATAATTCATGGGAATAATGGAGCAGGTAAAACCAGTTTATTAAATGCGTTTACCTGGGTGTTATATGAAAAATTTACTGCTGCGTTTGCTGCGACAGAACAGTTAGTAAATAAAAGAGCGATCGCAGAAGTAGAAAATGAACAACCTGTAGAATGTTGGGTAGAAGTTGGTTGGGAACATGAAGGAAACCGATACCGAGCAAAACGCACCTGTCGAGTTTATAAAAATGCTACCAACATGGAAGCAACAAAAACAAAATTAATTATTCAAACCGTAGGAGATGACGGTAAATGGTATTTTCCCATTGAACAAGCAGAAGAGATTATCAATAATATATTACCAGCAAGTTTACATCAATATTTCTTTTTTGATGGGGAACGCATAGAAGAAATAGATGAAATAGTATTAGATGCCTTTGCTGCTGGGGTGGTAATGCTTTTAGACGACGAAACCCTAACTATTCCCACACCAAAACAGCCGTACATCAAACAACTACAACAAGCCTTAGAACTAGAAGA
>NZ_BJCE01000431.1:0-2411 GCF_005402885.1 Sphaerospermopsis reniformis | reverse complement strand
TCAGTAGAACAGTTAGAAGAATTATTAAATAAATTGCTAAACGAAGGAGGTCTTATTATTAAATGGGAGCGCAAAGTTAAAAATAAAGGTAATGCTGTTTATTCGATTTAGTTGCACAACAGCTTATATTCACAAACTTTGTTTTAAAAGTTTATAATCTGACGATATTGAATAGTTAAGGAATCCATATAAAAACCAGAGATTTTATTTATCTTAAAACCTACTTTCGTTTACTCCAATAAAATGGCTTGCGCTTATGATGTGCTACAGCTAAAATGCGAATTTCTTCTTCTAGAACACGATATAAAAGAGAATAGGGAAATTTTGGTATCACTAAACGCCGAATAGAACCGCGAACCTTTGCACCTATTTCTGGATAATACATCAAACAATTTACAACCTGCTCTACCGCTTCTAAATATTCTAAACCAAGACCCGTTTTTTGCTGCTCATAATAATTGATAGCATCAGTTAATTCTTGTTCTGCCCAGGGATGAAATATAACAGTTATCATTCTAAATAAATACGCAATTTACTAAACACTTCTTGAGAGGAAATACCAGCAATTTTACCATTACTCATATCCTCATCCCTTAATTCTGCCTCTTGTATCCATTCATTAGCAATTTGCTGATCAATTTTTTCTACTTGTCCTAAATGTTCAATCAAACGAGCTACTAATAATGCTAGAGTATCCTTTGGTAAAGCTAAAACTTGAGCCTCTAATTGTTCAATAGTCATAAATTAATGCTCCGATATAGTTATAACACCAGCAAAACCAAGTAAACGCTGACGTGCTTCCTCAGTATCAGATTGAGGACTAACTGACAAACTATACTTACGATTGAGGGAAGCTGCAACTAATTCTGCTACTGAAACTCCCACCGCTGTAGCTTGTTGTTGGAAAGCCATATAAACATCATCGTTTAGTTCCAGAGTTAATACTTGACTCACGATTTTTAAGCTACCTTAAATAACTTTCCCATAATTATAGCTTTTTTCTACTTGATAACCCAGAAAAATAAAGCATAATTAACCTTTAACCATACAGAGAAAAAACACAATGAACAAACAACCCATCCGCGTCGGAGTCCTTGGTTTTGGTGGACTCGGCCAAGCAGCAGCAAAACTCCTCTCCAGCAAACGGGAAATGATCTTAGTTGCAGCCGCAGATCAAAAAGGCTACGCATACTCTACAGAAGGCTTAAACACCAATGCTTGCATTTCCACCTACCAAAAACAGGGAACAGTCGGTTATTTAGAACCCTTTGGAACATTAAGCAACAACAGCATTCAAGACCTAATTCAAGCCACCGGTGACGCTGTAGATGGTTATTTCCTGGCTTTACCCAACCTACCTAACGACTTTATCCCCAACGTCACTAAACAATTTATCGAAGCGGGTTGGCAAGGTGTATTAGTTGATGCCATCAAACGCACCAGCGCCGTAGAACAACTTTTAGCGATGAAAGATGAACTGCAAGCAGCAGGTATTACCTACATGACCGGTTGTGGTGCAACTCCTGGACTATTAACCGCCGCTGCCGCTTTAGCAGCCCAAAGTTACGCCGAAATTCACAGCGTAGTTATTACCTTTGGTGTAGGTATTGCTAACTGGGAAGCTTATCGTGCTACAGTTCGGGAAGATATCGGACATATACCCGGTTATACTGTAGAAACCGCTAGAGCAATGACCGATGCAGAAGTAGAAGCATTACTTGATAAAACTAACGGTGTGTTGACATTAGAAAACATGGAACACGCCGATGATGTAATGTTAGAAATAGCTGGAATTTGTTCACGGGATAGAGTAACCGTTGGTGGTGTAGTTGATACTCGCAACCCCAAAAAGCCTTTAAGTACCAATGTGAAAATTACTGGACGCACCTTTGAAGGGAAAATATCAACTCATACATTTACATTAGGTGATGAAACCAGCATGGCCGCCAACGTTTGTGGTCCTGCCTTTGGTTATTTAAAAGCTGGTCAAGAATTACATCAAAGAGGCATTAACGGCTTATTTACCGCAGCGGAAATTATGCCTAAATTTGTAAAATAGGGGACTGGGGACTGGTGACTGGTGACTGGTGACTGGGTATAATATTAACTCTTGCCTTTTGCCTTTTGCCTTGTTACTATTCCCTATTCCCTATTCCCTAATATAAGATTCTTGATATTCTTCTTTCTCTTCTTCCAAAATTGTCGGTGTTTGCATCACAAAAGGTAAATAGGGTTTGCTGAATAAACGCAAAACCTAGATAAAGGAAGAGTTTAGGGGCAAAAAAGAGGAACAAAGTGCAAGGAAAAGGGGTAAAATAGGTAAAAACCCTTGCATCAAGGTGCATCAAAATGTATCGCAAACAAAAACAACAAGACACAGCACCAGAAGAATTTGAGCTATCCTTCGGGGG
>NZ_BJCE01000430.1:0-2416 GCF_005402885.1 Sphaerospermopsis reniformis | reverse complement strand
TTTGAAAGTGATGCGGAAACAAAAATCTAAACGTCCAGATCCTCCTTGGATTCAATATATAAAACAACATACTCGTCATTATATTGAAACCGTATTTAGTTCGATTACAAGTGATTTTCCCAAATCCTTAGTTAGCTTTTTTGTATCGGAAACTCTACAAACTCTGGACAATTACTCCATTCAAGTTGATCTGAAATTAATTTGTAACTTTTCATGCACTTATTTTTGTTTAAAAGACTTTAAATATTCAAGAATCTGAAATGCATGAGATTTCCAGGTGTAACTGGTGCTAAATCTCTTTGCAGCACGGGCAATGTTCTTTGTCTTTTCCAGGTCTAATATCAAATTATTAATCACCTCTACAAATTCATCAACATCTCCCACCGGGCATAAATAACCATTGTTGCCAGAATCAATATAATCATGCATTGCTCCCTCATCTGATGCAACAACACATAAACCACAAGCCATAGCCTCTAAGGGTGTTTTGCCAAATCCTTCATAAAAACTGGGAAAAATAAATATTCCGTGCTGGCTATATGTTTCTTTAAGTTGAGACTGGGACATCCAGTCTAAAAGCTGAACACGCTCAAGTATATCGGGCAAAATTAAGGTTCTTATCCTCCCATGATCTTTAGCAGAAGCTACCCAGGTAAACCTGATATTTGGATTTTCAATTAAGACACGGTTGATAATCTCAGCTAAAACAAAATAACCCTTAAAGAAGGCAAATTGACCCACATAGAGTAAATTCCACCATTTTACTGGAGATGTATCGGTGTCTATCAATTCTGGCTGGTTTAACAATTCATCGGACAGTCCTTGAGGTGCTAAACAAACTTTACCTTGATCAACTTTGAGAAAATCAGTCAAAAATTTCTCATCCAAACTTGAGCTAACTATAATTCCATCGCAATATTTGATCACCTCTTGCCACTGACGATCTAGCAAACTTCGCAGAGTATATGTGATCAAGGGAGGATAACGAGATTCAGGAATATGATATTTTTGATGCCATTTTGGTAATACCTGATTAACTCTTAACTCAACACCATGACTCCGATTTAAAATCACTCCCGGAAAATTACTCTGTTTTAGTGCTTTACAAGCAAGGTAAGCTTGAGGCTGATCCAAAATGATTAAGTCGTATTGTTTAGCTCGAGTTGCCTTCATAACAGCCTGACGGTAGGCTCTAGGTTGCTCTAACAAGGAATGGAGATTACCGTGAGCAATGCGCCTGTGTCCTAAATCATCAGCCCAAATTTCATCTACCTCATGACCAATTTCTCTCAATGCTTGGTTGGTGTAATAAACTGTTCCTGCGGCTCCAGAGTTAGGATCGCAAGGAGTATCGGCAACTGTCAGAATGCGTAAAGGAGAGTTCATAAATGGGTTGGTAGGAGTTGCATGTAAAAACGAGTTGCCTCGGTGGCACATTTCTTCCATGTGTAGGATTGTGAAGTAGTCACAGCCTGTTTGCTCAATTTGGTGGCAAATTCTAAGTTTTTTAAAAGTAAGGATATTCGGTTAACAAATTCTTCTAAATTACCAACTTCACATCAATACCTTAGCCAAATTACGAGGGTGAAACGGTTGTAGAAGTATTGTGAATACGACCAAGAGAGGTAAGCTTGGCAAAAATCTGGGATAATAAAATAGGGTCTGGTGGTTCTGGAAGCATTTTTAAAATTTCACGAACATATCGAAAACCACGGTAGTAAGCCTTTAAATCAACAATACCAGAACCAGGATTATCTTGACGGAACTGAGCTAAAAGATAATGGGATAAGTTGACCATGAAAAAAGAAAGATTAGCCGCATTAGTCACTGTAATTTGACTCCGATTCATAAAATCCTCTAATCCCCAAAATTGCTTGGCATCACGAAAATTAAACTCGATTTGAAACCGCAGTTTGTAGTAGTCAATTATCTTCTCATAGGACAAATCTAGGTCACTAGAAAATAGAATCACATGACTACGAGCATTCGTCTTGATATTGGTTTTCACCAAGATAACTACATTTAGAGGTTGGGCAAATTCTTTGTGCAGTAAAGTAGATTGATAAATATCAGTTTTGATATCTTCTTCAATACTACTTTGACGCAAATATACCCCAGGAATATTACGCCAGTCTAGCTTATCTCCGTATTTACGACGAGAACGATGATTGGGGTCAGGATGTTGGTAAGGTATATATAATGCTGTATCATGGCGCAATTTGGAAATTATGTGCAAGTTAACCTGCCGCGCCATCTGCAAGGAATTATTGTTTCCAAAATGACCATCTAATACTAAGTAAGTAATGGGAATCAAATTAGCCATTAACTTGAATAGCTCATTAATCATCTTCTTAATTCTTAGTAATTCAGATGTGAAAACCACCTCTTTTTTGTTTTTATTCTTACTCCCTTTTGG
>NZ_BJCE01000429.1:0-2422 GCF_005402885.1 Sphaerospermopsis reniformis | reverse complement strand
TCAGGAGTCAGGAGGAGATTGGAAAATTTCTTTGCCATCTCTTGAAATCCCCAAAAATGCACACTTTTTCCGGTATACCCTTCAAAACCCTTGCACTAATTTCTGTGTTTATCAGCCTCTAACCTTTAATATATCAAGGTTTTAGGTTTATTCAGCAAACCCTAATTAATTACAACGTCAACAGTCAATATTCATCAGTCAATTTGTAAATTTCTGGGATTTTTGAGAATAAAATGATTATCTTCCTTGATTAAATCACCCATACAATTAATTGATAATCGTTCTTGATAAGCCTTAATAGCTAAGATATAATCCTGATTATTGAGAACTGTTTTAATTTCTTGTAATTTCTCAAATACTGCACCTAATAATGTAATTTCTCCTCTCGGTTTATCAATTTCTGGAGTGGATATTTCCTTGACAATACCTTGAATATTAAAGTTAGGATAATTGGTGATAAATTCACTTAAAATATCAAATTGATTTCTATTTTCTACTATCTCTAATGTTTTCAAAATATCACTAATTCTTTCAGCATAGTCTCCTAAATTCTGTTGCAGAGGTAGCAAAATTTCATATTCATTAATAGAGTCTTTTTTAAATCGCCAAATTGCTCCAGCATCGTTATAAATTCTACCTGTTTCCTGCCATCCTGTAGCTTGTAGATGTGTTTGGATAATTTCAGGTTGAACTGTTTTGAGTATTTGACTATCTTTAATGGTAACTTTCATGGCAAATCTCCCAAACTAATACGTTGAATGATGGTCTGTAGTGCATCCAGTGTAAACTGATTACTACGAGGTATTTTAATAGTAACATTTGTTGTATTTGTGGTATCAGGCATTCCGCGTAATGAAACCCAATAAGCACAATATCTCAGACAAAGTTCCTCTTCTGTTTGTTTTATCCAGTCAGTGATTTTTTCGGGAACTAATACTACCACTAAAATTCTCGGAACAAGAGAATTTATCCTTAAATCATGATAATTTTTGAGAATTAGGGGATATTTAATACAGTTTTCTTCAAGAACATCTCTAGCAGTACATTTAAGTTGTAATTCTACTCTGGGAGAAAAGATTTTACCTGTACCTCCTCTGCTAATTATACCTAAATCTACACTATCATTGTCTATTTCCGGTCTATATATAGAATAACCTGCTACGGCAGCGATCGCTCTAACATAAGTAATACTAAATTGTTCTTTTTGCTGGTTGATATCCATTAAATTAGAAATTTATACTCAAATTAAAACACTCCTAATAATACCCCAAAAATTCTTTTGTCGTCTGAATCAGGATACCCCCTGGGGGAAGTCAAAAGTCAAAAGTCAAAAGTCAAAAGTCAGAAGTCAGAAGTCAAAAGTCAAAAGTCAAAAGTCAAAAGTCAAAAGTCAGAAGTCAGAAGTCAAAAGTCAAAAGTCAAAAGTCAAAAGTCAAAAGTCAAAAGTCAAAAGTCAAAAGTCAAAAGTCAAAAGTCAAAATTCTCAAGATTATTCTTCACTACCTCTTGACAAATTTCTGAATTTAGCCTATCATTAAATTATGGTGGGAATTTTTGTAGCCATATATAGTCATGTTATTAACAGGCTCATAGAAAAACAGATATCAAACATTCCCAAAAACTCATCAACCCAACCATTATCAAACATCCTGTTAATCCTTAAATCCTGGACATCCTGATTCTGACAAAATATTATTGTTGTCATCCAGAGCCTCCCGTGAGCATTCCCCAGCAGAGCCAGGGAACGAGGGAAGATTGATATTAACGCAACTGGGATAACAAGGTTTTCATTTTAGGAGTAGATAGCAATTTCTGAGTATCAGCAATTATTTTATCACCCCAAAGATTCTTTTTTAAAAAGTTAGTATCTGCAAAGTTTTTATCTAATTTTAATGCCGTTTCCGCTAACTGATAAGCCTGTTGTTGTTCTCCTTTAGTATATAAAGCCACAGCTAAAGCTAATATGGGTTCGGCTGATTTATTATCAATTTTCATGGCTTTTTGCCATTGTTTAATCGCTGTTTCTTTGTCTCCCTGTTCATATTTTATCAAGCCTATATTATTAACAGCAGCTAAACTATTGGCATCTTTAGCAACCGCCTGATTATATTCAGATATTGCAGCTATGTAGTTTCCTTGTTGATGATAAACAACTCCCCGGTTGCTGTAGGCTTGGGCTAAGTTAGGATTAAACTTGATAGCTTGGTTGTAATCATCTATAGCACCTTGCTTATCTCCTAATTCATAACGGACATTTCCCCGAAAGTAGTAAGCATAAGCATCGTTAGGATTAATCTTGATAGCTTGGTTGTAATCATCTATAGCACCTTGCTTATCTCCTAAATCATCACGGACATTTCCCCGGCCGATGTAGGCATTGGCATAGTTAGGATTAATCTTGATAGCTTGGTTGTAATCATCT
>NZ_BJCE01000428.1:0-2432 GCF_005402885.1 Sphaerospermopsis reniformis | reverse complement strand
GCGGGGTCGGAATTGTAGTTCTACCGGAGTGATGGCGACTGACAGCTGGCTATTACAAACAGACGCCATCTTAGTGCTTGTGACTTCGTACATATTACCTAGAACCTCCGGCCTCCTACATCCTGCCTTCTTACGCCTGCCTCCTGCCTCCTACCTCCTGCCTCCTGCCTCCTACCTTCTGCCTCCTGCCTCCTGCCTCCTGCCTCCTGCCTTCTGCCTCCTGCCTCCTGCCTCCTATATAATTACTTTTTAAAAAATATTATGTACGACGAAGACGATATAAACCTACTTGATAACGAAGCTGATTTAGAAAGCCCCCTAGACAAAATAGAACCTATTACCCCTGAATCAGAAATAGTTAAACCTGATCCAGAGGCAATGTTAGCACTCTTGGAAGATCCTCAATCCCAGCAACGAATGTTAGCCGCCCGTGCATTTTGTGATATTCAAGATGAACGAGCCATACCCCATTTAATTCGCTTATTAACCGATTCTTGTCCTTTAGTTAGAGTTAGCGCCTCCTATGCCTTGGGACGTAACCCCAGCCCTGATGCTGTTGAACCCTTAATTAATCAACTTAACTGCGATTTTAATGGCTATGTCAGAAAAGGTGTAGTTTGGGCTTTAGGCAACTGCCGCGATCGCCGTTCCTTAAACCCCCTCATAGATGCCCTCAAAACCGACATTTCCGCCGTCCGTCTCTGGTCTGCCAGCGCCCTCGCCCAAATGGCAACTCTGGGTTATGAAGTAGTTATTGGCGCAATACCTCCCTTAATTGAAGCCCTTGTTCAAGACCCCATACCCGCCATCCGTAGTAACTGCGCTTGGGCAATCGGTCAACTGTGTAAAGAATTACCTTCTAATGTAGTATATGCTACAGCTATAGACGCATTAATTCAAGCCTTTGCTGAAGATAAAGATTTGGGTGTCAGAGAAGATGCCAAAGCTTCACTGCTGGGAGTTGGTGATCCCCGTGGTTTGCAATTAATCGAAACCCTAGAACAAGAAGGATGGTTTTAGGTAATTGACAATTGACAATTGATAATTGACAATTTTAGATTGGAGTTCAGAAAAACAATCCAAAATCTAAAATCCAAAATCCAAAATCGGCAACTCCCAATCAATCTCAGGTTTACCCCAACCACTTAAAGCTGAATTAATAGCTGAAAAAGGTTTACTACCAAAAAAACCATTACGTGCAGAAAGGGGTGAAGGATGAGCAGATTTAATTACTAAATGTCGGCTAGTATCAATTAATTTCAGCTTCTTTTGTGCATAACCACCCCACAACACAAACACCACCGGATCGGATTTTTCATTAACCTTTTGAATCACTGCATCAGTGAAAATTTCCCACCCTTGATTTTTATGGGAATTTGGTGTGTGCGCCCTCACAGTTAACACCGCATTTAACATCAATATACCCTGTTTAGCCCAATTCACCAAATAACCATGATTGGGAATATCACACCCCACATCCGCTTTCAATTCTTTATAAATATTCATCAGTGATGGTGGTGGTTTAATCCCCGGTTTCACAGAAAAACATAAACCATGAGCTTGGTTTTCATCATGGTAAGGATCTTGTCCCAATAACAAAACATTTACCTCTTCATAAGACGTTAATTCAAAAGCTGAAAAAACATCTTCTTCTGGTGGATAAATATTATAAGATTGTCTTTCCTCACTTAAAAACTCTTGCAGTTTATTAAAATAAGGTTTCTCTAATTCCTCTGCTAAAATTGATTGCCAAGAATTAGGCAATTTAACATTTTTCTCTATCAATTATCCTCACCTCATAATTCATACATAATGATCAAAACTCTTCCCAGTCAACAATCACCAATCACCTATTCTTCAGGACGTTCTATATCATCTTCCCCTAAATATTCACCATTTTGAATTTCTAGAATTACTAAAGGAATAGAACCAGGATTTTCTACCTTATGCAAAGTTGCAGCAGGTACATAAGTTGACTGGTTACTATTTAACAATATTTCCTCAACACCACAAGTTACTTTGGCCACACCAGAAACTACAACCCAATGTTCATGACGATGATAATGGATTTGTGGTTTAATACCTTGTCTAGGTTTAATTTCCACCCGACTAATTCGATAATTTTCCCCCTCTTCTATGACTTCTACATGACCCCAGTAACGTTCCCCTGAATGGGAAGAACATTTTTTAATATTGGACTTCATCTCATTCTCATGCTGACTCATAACTGATTTACTACCTGGTTTAATTGTTATACCTATACAATTTAGCTGTGTAACAGCTTATGAGAATGTAGTTCATTTACCAGGGTAAGAGCATCTCAATCAGGCTTGACATAAGGGCTTATCGGAATCTAATGTAGAGTCAATGAAACAAGAACTGAGAACTTGAATCATGTAATCGTTATCCATAGCAGTGCGCTTCATTTTTTG
>NZ_BJCE01000427.1:0-2446 GCF_005402885.1 Sphaerospermopsis reniformis | reverse complement strand
AATAGTCTTAATTCAATACTTGATATCGTAGGATTATATATCAAGTGGGCGATTTTCTTAACTCACTTATGTCAATGCTTGTCAACATAAGTATAGTTTTGTCTATCAAATAGTCAGCTTAGGACTAGCTCTTAAAATTCTAGCGATGTTAGGTAACAAGGTGCTATGTAAGGAGGCAGTCCCCAGTCACCAACGATGCACTGAGCTTGTCGAAGTGTCCCCAGTCACCAGTCCCCAGTCCCCAGTCACCAGTCCCCAGTCCCCAGTCACCATCTCCCTGTTCCCTTCTTTGCCAGAGGAAATGGTCATCAGTTGTTAAAATAGTGAAGCCCCAAATTCTTGTTGGTGGTGATACTCCATAGATATTTACATATATTTACTTTAACTGTTAACTGTTCACTGTTAACTGCCTATTCTTTATGCCTTACGAACCCCTACACCATAAGTATCGCCCCAAGAGTTTTGCTGAACTAGTGGGACAAGAGGCGATCGCTACTACCCTCACCAATGCCATTAATTCGGCAAAAATCGCCCCTGCCTATTTATTCACTGGTCCTAGAGGTACGGGGAAAACTTCCAGCGCCCGGATTTTGGCTAAGTCTTTAAATTGTCTTAAAAGTAACAATCCCACTGCTGAACCCTGTGGAGTGTGTGATATTTGTCAAGGCATTACCAAAGGCTATTCTTTGGATGTAATTGAAATTGACGCTGCTAGTAATACTGGTGTTGATAATATCCGGGAATTGATAGAAAAAGCGCAGTTTGCTCCGGTGCAGTGTCGCTATAAGGTTTATGTGATAGATGAATGTCATATGTTAAGTACCGCTGCGTTTAATGCGTTACTTAAAACCCTGGAAGAACCACCTAAGCACGTAGTTTTTGTTTTAGCGACAACTGACCCCCAGCGAGTATTACCAACAATTATTTCCCGCTGTCAAAGGTTCGATTTTCGGCGGATTCAGTTAGAAGCGATGGTTAGACATTTAAGTAAAATTGCTAATAACGAAAGTATTAATATTTCTCAAGATGCTATTACATTGGTAGCCCAACTTTCACAGGGTGGTTTGCGGGATGCAGAAAGTTTATTAGATCAATTAGCTTTGTTACCAGGGGAAGTATCACCGGATCAGGTTTGGGACTTGGTGGGTTCAGTGAGTGAAAAAGATTTGCTGGTTTTATTAGAGGCGATCGCTCAAGATAACTCAGAAATAGTATTAGATTCTACCCGCAAAATCCTAGATCGAGGACGTGAACCCTTAATCATTCTCCAAAATTTAGCCGCTTTTTATCGAGATTTACTTATAGCCAAAACCGCCCCAACTCGACAAGATTTAGTTGCTTGTACTCAACAAACTTGGACTTTATTAGTTAACTTTGCCCACAGGTTAGATATAACCACAATTCTGCGGGGACAGCAACATTTAAGAACAGCCGAAGTACAACTCAAAAATACTACTCAACCCCGTTTGTGGTTAGAAGTCACATTACTGGGTTTATTACCTAGTGCAAATATTCAGGTACAAGCGCCTAGTATCCCCCAAGCAGCAAATACATCTGCTGTATCTGCACCACCACCGGCTTATACTCAACCAAATTACCATTCTCCAGTCTCTGCACCTGCACCAGCTTATCATCAACCAAATCATCAACCAAATCAAAATTCAGCACCTAACACAGCACCTCACACGATATCCACACCAGCAGCAGAACCTGTTTATACACCTCCTGCACCTGAGACAACACCCACAGCACCCCCACAGGAAGTAGTAGCGGGATCGGAGTATGATTTAAATCAGATTTGGCATCAAGTCCGTAATAACATCCAACAGTTACCACCACGAACTTTACTAGGTCAAATGTGCCAATTAATCGAGTTAAATGATGTCATAGCTCGTGTTGCTGTACAACCTAAATGGTATGACAAAGTTAAATCTTATTTACCTATCATTACAACTGCTTTTCACCACACTTTTCAACGTGACATCCAAGTAAGTTTGGAAAAAGCAACTTCATCTACTTCTGCCACAGCTAAAAAAAATTCGCCTCCACAAGATTCTACTAGTGTTCAGCAACTACCGACAACCCCTATTTATAATCAACCTCCACCTACATCACAACCCGCACCACCACCACCTCCACCTACACCGAAAATTGAGCCTGTAGTTACGAATACAGCTTCAGTAGATAATTCTGCACCCCCACTAACTCCAACACCCATATCACCAACACCCATATCACCAACACCCATATCACCAATCACCAATCACCAATCACCAATCACCAATCACCAATCACCAATCACCAATCACCAATCACCAAATTTTGGTGAGGATGCGGAAATCAAATCTCCGCAGTTTATGGAAGTTTAATTATTTGTCTGAATCAGGATATCCAGGATTTCAGGATTTACAGGATGTGGGTTGGCATTAAAGATTCTAACAAGATT
>NZ_BJCE01000426.1:0-2451 GCF_005402885.1 Sphaerospermopsis reniformis | reverse complement strand
CAGTGGTGGGCTTCGTTTGCCTCACCTCATTTAATATAGCTGACCTCTCTGGGAATGTCAACTACTTTTTCAAAAATTTTTTAGACTTTTTGGGGAATGGGTTGAAAGCTTTACTGGAACAGGGTTTTGCAAATCAGATTAATTGCAGTCTCCAGAAGTGGTTAGTTTCTATGGGACTGCCAATGTTTGACACTCTGCGTCCTAAAGGAGCGCAGATTCTTGATTCAACGAGTCCACTTAGACTAGATCCCTTGCAGTTTCTAACAAGCGAGGTGGTTCTCTCCTCAAGCGTTACTTAGGGAATGCCCTTCCCTAGTTGGATGATTCCCAATTTGTTTGAGTTTAAATTCTGTGTCGTGTTTCGACTACTTCGACTACTTCGACTGCGCCTTTCGACACCGCCCTTCGACACCGCCCTTCGACACCGCTCAGGACAGGCTCGGTACAAGTACGCTTAACACAAGTTTAGCCCCCATGTAGACGCGAAGCGGCTTCCCGAAGGATAGATTTTACCTATTCCTGGGTAGGAACTAGAACTATGGAATAGAACCCACCAATCTTCAATTGTCAAGGTACAGATTGCCGTTAGGCAGTTAGGTTTTTATACAGGTTGATTACCATGCCTGTTGAAAAACAATATATCATGACTGCCCCACGCATGGGCAATCCGTTCGCCTACATCCACCGCCTCAAGTACGATCAAGTATTTCCACCAAGTTCCGATACTTGAGGGGGCGTGGTTTTGGCTCACTCGATTTTCTTATAAGTTGCAGAAAAATTTATAGTGGTGCGCTGTCAGGAACGGGCAGGATGCCCATCCCACAAGATGGGGGAATATATAGTAACAGCCTACTTGGTGCAACACTCAGCCATATTTGCTGTTTGGGTCGCTGCTTGTGAATCGAATTGGCTAAAATCAAAATGTTTAACCTATTTCTATTTACTGTCAGGTTTTGGCTACTTTATCTTGTCCTCGTTGTCATCAACTTATTGATAGTCAGGCTATCACTTGTCCTCATTGCCGAATAACTCTAAAAGCTTTTGGACATCCGGGTATTCCTTTGCATCGTGCTGTTGGCAATGACTATCTTTGTGAAACCTGTGTTTATCATCAGGATGATAGCTGTAATTTTCCCAAACGCCCTTATGCTCAAGATTGTACTCTTTACCAAAATTGGCAAGAGAGTCAGTTAGAACTGGAAAGGCAGACTAATAAAAGCTGGCTTCAACGAAATCAGGGTCTAGTGCTGCTCATAGCTATATTATTTGTCTGTTTGTTAATTTCTCTGACAACCTAAGTAATATAGTTAGGACATACGCACAAGTCAGGGTTAGTAGCTAGTTACTGTTTTCTTAACCAATACTAACAAATACTCACATTTACTGAAAATTTCCTGTCATCTTTTGCTTTGTGACAGAATTACAGTAAAATCACTGTATGCTACTAGGATTCAAAACCCAACTCAAAGTTAACAAGCAACAACGACTACTACTGGCGCAACACGCAGGAGTAGCCAGACACGCTTGGAATCAAGGGTTAGCACTTTGTCAACAGGTATTATTACATAACAAACTGCAACCAGAAGAAAAAATCAAATTTCCCACAGCCATAGATTTACACAAATGGTTAGTAGCAGCCATTAAATCTACCCATCCTTGGTATTATGAAGTGTCTAAATGCGCCCCTCAATACGCATTAAGATATTTGTCAGATGCCTTTAAAGCCTTCTTCAAAAAAAGTAAAGGCTTTCCTAAGTTTAAGAAAAAAGGGAGAGATGATTCTTTTACCTTAGATGGTGTCATAAAAATTGACTACAGAAAGGTAAAAGTACCCATAATTGGTTGGATAAAAACTTATGAAATTCTCCCTACAGGATATAAACCGAAATCTGTCACCATCAGTAAACAAGCTGACAAGTGGCCATGTCTGCCGACAGGCAGGTTTATCTCTTGGAAAATAGAAGTTGAAGCCAATGAAACCCAGAAAAATCAAGAGTTTGTAGGAGTTGATTTAGGAATAAATCATCTAGCAATATTATCAACAGGAGAAATATTTAATGGAGTAAAAATCTATAAAAAGTATGAGAAAAAGTTAGCAAGAATGCAATATTTGAACCGTCATAAACAAATATGGTCAAATAATTATAGAAAAGCCCAAATCAAAATAGCAAGATTACACCAAAAAATAGCCAATATCAGAAAAGATACATTACACAAAATCACCACTTGTATCAACAAAAACCACGCGGTGATAGGGATAGAAGATTTGAATGTATCTGGGATGTTAGCAAATGGGAAATTATCAAAAGCTATTGCTGATATGGGCTTTTATGAATTTAGAAGGCAGCTAGAATATAAAACACAACTGTATGGTAGTAAGTTAGTAATTGTGGATAGATATTATCCCAGTAGCAAGACTTGCTCAACTTGTGGAGAAAAGAAATCATCACT
>NZ_BJCE01000425.1:0-2455 GCF_005402885.1 Sphaerospermopsis reniformis | reverse complement strand
TTTGAATCCTAGTAGCATACAGTGATTTTACTGTAATTCTGTCACAAAGCAAAAGATGACAGGAAATTTTCAGTAAATGTGAGTATTTGTTAGTATTGGTTAAGAAAACAGTAACTAGCTACTAACCTTCAAAAAAAACTTCAGAAATTATCTTTAAATGTTTTACGTTTTTGTTCGGAATTATCAGTTGATTTCAGCCAAAATTAAGCAATAGGTGATTGGGGACTGGTGACTGGTGACTGGGGACTGGTGACTGGTGACTGGTGACTGGGGACTGGGGACTGGTGACTGGGGACTAGTGACTGGGGACTGGTGACTGGTGACTGGTGACTGGGAAAGAAAATTTTAGATTTTAGATTGGAATTGACAAAAACAATCCAAAATCCAAAATTGTATTACCAATTACCCATTACCAATTACCCATTACCAATTACCCATTACCAATTCTTAGCAAACTTGTAAATAAAGTTAATTTGGCAAAAAATCATGTTTACAGGATTAATTCAAGGATTAGGTAAAATTAAACCCTTATCTAACGATTTGTGGCAGATTACTTTTGTCAGCCACTCGGATGCCATTATGCACGATTTAACTTATGGCGATAGTGTAGCAGTAGATGGCGTATGTCTGACGGTGGAAGAAATTTTAAAAGATGGTTTTATTGCCACTGCTTCACCAGAAACCCTGCGTCGTACCACTTTAGGGAGAGAAGAAACCCAAGCCAGATATGTCAACCTAGAAACGTCGCTGCGAGTGGGGGGTAAGGTAGGAGGTCATTTTGTCATGGGTCATGTAGATGGGATGGGTGAACTCATTTTAGCGGAACAGACAGCGACCTCTTGGGAAATGACTTTTGCAGTACCAGAGGCGATCGCTCGTTATATCGTCCCTAAAGGTAGCATCGCCATCAACGGTATCAGTCTCACTGTAGCCACCTATCAACCCGAACACTCACAGTTTACAGCAGCCGTCATTCCCCTCACATACTCGGAAACAAACCTGAGTTGTTTAAGTTCTGGTAGTTGGGTAAATTTAGAAGCCGATATCCTGGGTAAATACGTGGAAAAATTCATTTCCCCAGGCAAAACACCACATCAAGAGGACATTACACCCGCATTCTTAATAGAACACGGGTATTTATAGGTGATTGGTGATTGGTGATTGGTGATTGGGAAAAATATAACTGATTACCCAGTCCCTAGTCACCTGTCACCTGTCCCCTATCTGGCCTGTGCTGTTCTGTTGTTGTACACCAAGTTATTTAAACCTGCTTGTAACTTCACACCGGGGTCAACAGCAACCCAACCGTTGGGTGTGAGGTGACGGACTTCAAAATGCAGGTGAGGTCCTGTAGAGTTACCAGTGCTACCAACTCGACCGATCACCATTCCTGGTTCTACCCACTGACCAGGACGAACTAAGATGTCTGACATATGAGCGTAGAGAGTTTGTTGGGCAGAACTGTGATTAATAATCACGGTTAAACCGTAACCACCAATCCAGTCAGCAGTTTCTACTTGACCTCTAGCCGCTGCTAAAATTGGTGTACCTGTGGGCGCTCCTATATCTGTACCTGCATGGAAACGGCGATCGCCAGTTATAGGATGTATCCGCCAACCAAATAAAGAAGTTACAGGCGCAGCAAAAGATAAGGGAAAAGCTACTCCCGAACTACCACCACGGTAAGCATAAGCAAAGGTGTTACTGTAAGGAACTTGTGGTAAAACCGCTGCCAGGGCAAAATCATAAGATACATTACTTGGACGTGGTGCTATATTATCCTCTGCCATTGGCGCGGGTAAACTGCCAAAGCTGGGGGCGATGGGTGTAGCATTGACGGTTGTAGTTGGGGAAAACTCGCTGGGTTGAGGAATAAACCGATTCGGACGATAGGCGGTTTTTGTAGAACTGCTGGTATTTGTTTGGGCAGTACGCCAACTTTGATTATTATTGACAGCAGTAGCAACCGTTTTCACTACATTGCGGGCTTGTGAGTTAGACTGAGCCGCTACTTGCGGTGTTTTTGGTGTTTTTTCTAAACTAGCGGTTTCACTTTTTTTGATCCAACTAGGTGCTGATTTTTTGGGTGCATCAGCTACGGTAGGGGTATCAGTGGCTTTTTTACCACAAGCACCAGCAGCAATTTCTCTTTTAGAAAAAACTGCTTCACAACCGCTAGACCTTTCTGTAACAACTACAGAACTGGGTGGTTCATAGTTGTTAGTTGCAGTCCCATTGTATTCGGTGGGGTCAATCTGGGTGTTATTGTAATCTTTGGTTTTCCTCGCTGTGGCGCTGCCAGTATCCCCAGCATTATTATTTGCTGGTTTAGCTACTTCTGCGGGTTTCTCAGGTGCTGAGTTAACAGAAGTCTCTGGTTTTTTCACCTGTGACGTTTCCGCTTTCGGTTGAGAAGTTTTAATGATGACAACAGGTTGAGAATTTTCTGCTTTTG
>NZ_BJCE01000424.1:0-2456 GCF_005402885.1 Sphaerospermopsis reniformis | reverse complement strand
GGGAAGCAGGGGGAGAATATTAACTTCTGACTCCTGACTCCTGACTTCTGACTTCTGACTCCTGACTCCTGACTTCTGACTTCTGACTCCTGACTCCTGACTCCTGACTCCTGACTCCTGACTCCTGACTCCTATTCCCATTTCTGAAAGAAAATATTACAAAGTATTAAGAGCAGTAATAAATGCTCAACATAATGCCGGAGAATATTTTGCGGAAGGATAATTAAGTTTTTCAACTTATGTACTTTTGTTGAGTAAATGTGACTCACTTTGTACTAAGATGCAAAACAGTTATCAATCAAATCAAAGTCTTACCAGTTTAAAAACTGGTGTCATTAGTTTTGGAGGAATCCATTAATGAGTATCGTCACGAAGTCCATCGTGAATGCTGATGCAGAAGCTCGCTACCTCAGCCCTGGTGAATTAGATCGCATTAAGAGCTTTGTTTCTGGTGGCGCACAACGTCTCCGCATCGCTCAAGTATTGACCGACAACCGCGAGCGCATCGTTAAGCAAGCTGGCGATCAATTGTTCCAAAAGCGTCCTGATGTTGTTTCTCCCGGTGGTAACGCTTACGGTAAAGAAATGACAGCTACCTGTCTTCGTGACTTAGACTACTACTTGCGTCTTGTAACCTACGGAATCGTTTCTGGCGATGTCACCCCCATCGAAGAAATCGGTATCGTTGGTGTACGTGAAATGTACAAGTCCTTGGGTACTCCCATTGACGCTGTTGCTGGTGGCGTTGCTGCTATGAAAGCTGTTGCTTCTACCTTGTTGTCTGCTGAAGACGCATCTGAAGCTGGCGCTTACTTCGACTACGTTGTTGGTGCAATGTCATAGGTTACAGCTAATTAACTGCTGAAACTGAAAACTGTTGCAATCAATCTGGAAATAAGGAAATAACAACAATGCAAGACGCAATTACCTCTGTAATTAATTCCTCTGACGTTCAAGGTAAATACCTTGATACCGCTGCTTTAGAAAAGCTCAAAGGTTACTTCGCTACTGGTGAACTGCGCGTTCGTGCAGCTACAACCATC
The DNA here is from genome assembly GCF_005402885.1 of Sphaerospermopsis reniformis. Taxonomy (NCBI): domain Bacteria; kingdom Bacillati; phylum Cyanobacteriota; class Cyanophyceae; order Nostocales; family Aphanizomenonaceae; genus Sphaerospermopsis; species Sphaerospermopsis reniformis. Next base: position 1,413 of record NZ_BJCE01000424.1, on the reverse strand, counting down.
AGTGCTAACGCTGCTGCGATCGTTAAAGAAGCTGTAGCTAAATCCTTGTTGTACTCTGATATCACCCGTCCCGGTGGTAATATGTACACCACTCGTCGTTACGCAGCTTGTATCCGTGACTTGGATTACTACTTGCGTTATTCTACCTACGCTATGTTGGCTGGAGATCCTTCCATCCTCGACGAGCGTGTATTAAACGGCTTGAAAGAAACCTACAACTCCTTGGGTGTACCCGTAGGCGCTACCGTTCAAGCTATCCAAGCTATGAAAGAAGTAACTGCAAGCTTGGTTGGTCCTGACGCTGGTAAAGAAATGGGCGTTTACTTCGACTATATCTCCTCTGGCTTGAGCTAGGAGTAAGTTTGCACTTATAATTTAGGTGCGGCTTGATTAAGGTCTGGAAATCAACCATGAGTTCTAGGTCGTTCTATTGCTTACTAAACATGAGTATTAGCGGTCTAGTGTTGATGTTTGATTTCCAGGCTTTGAAATGTAAGGAGTAAGGAGTCAGGAGTCAGGAGTCAGAATAATTAATATTTATTTATTTATTTTGGCTTGGTAAATTGAGATTTGACCGATGACAGCTAAATCATTTAAATCCTTACAGATAAATTAAAGATTTGTACTCAAGATTTTTGAGATAAAAAAGTTTTTCCAAACAAACACGGAGTTTAGAAAAAAATGGCTCGTTTATTTAAAGTAACTGCTTGTGTTCCTAGCTTAACTCGCACTCGCACCCAACGCGAATTACAAAATACTTACTTCACTAAGTTAGTTCCTTATGAAAACTGGTTCCGTGAACAACAACGGATTCAAAAAATGGGCGGTAAGATTGTTAAAGTGGAATTAGCAACTGGTAAGCAAGGTACAAATACTGGTTTGGCGTAATTTCTATACATACATCAGAGATTATTTTGGTAGATTTTTTAGGGGTCAGTGATGACCTCTTTTTTTTATTGATAGCAGGGAATAGGGATGTCTGATAGCGTAGCGTGGCGTAGCCATATCAGGATGTCCAGGATTAAAGGATGAACAGGATGAAAATTTATGAGAACTATTGAGCTTTCCCAAGCTACATTAACAATATCCGAATTATTAGAATTAGCGGAAAATGATACTGTAATTATTAAGAAAGCTGATGGGAGTTTGTTTTGTGTGTGGTTGATGATTTTGCTGCTGAAGTTCAAGCACTGCAAGAAAATCAGGAATTTATGGACTTTTTAGCCCGACGTTCTCAATCTGATAAACGAGTATCTTTAGAGGAAGCGCGTAAACGTTTGGGTATTTGGTAATTAGGGTTTGCTGAATAAACCTAAAACCTTGATATATCAAAGGTTAGAGGCTGATAAACACAGAAATTAGTGCAAGGGTTTTGAAGGGTATACCGGAAAAAGTGTGCATTTTTTGGGATTT
>NZ_BJCE01000423.1:0-2458 GCF_005402885.1 Sphaerospermopsis reniformis | reverse complement strand
TTGAAATCCCAAAAAATGCACACTTTTTCCGGTATACCCTTCAAAACCCTTGCACTAATTTCTGTGTTTATCAGCCTCTAACCTTTGATATATCAAGGTTTTAGGTTTATTCAGCAAACCCTACATATCAATAGCGATCGCTCAAGTAAATTACCACTTTTTGATTTCTGCACCAAACCGATTTCAATTCCTCCCATCCTGATCCTAAGACCTAAAACCCATCAGACTGCTGAAAAATGTCAAAAAAGTAAATAAATAGACATATATGTAAGTAATATGACTTATTTCAGGTGTTAATAAAACATCGGGATTTGTATGTATTTTATTTGACGGATATTTTGATTAATCGTGAGATAGAAAAACCCAGTAAAAAGTTGATATTGGGTGATTTTTGGCTATTTACCGACATTTATAGAAATTTAAGAGCAGTCTTTATTTAAAGTCCCCCTTATTTAAAGCTACAAAAAATCATTTCTCCCTATTCCGGAGAGAGGAAGAAATTTCAGAAAAGGTGAGTAACATCTGATCTAATAGATTTCTCAGTAAGGAACTTATGACTGAACAAATCGCCAGAAAATTATTGCAAGGTCGCTACCAAATTATTCAAAGCCTTAGTGCAGGTGTATTTGGGCAAACTTATATTGCCGAAGATACCAAAGATGTTGATTACCCAGAAAAACCCAGATACGTTGTTAAACAGCTAAAAGTCAACCACTATCAATCTAATTCCTACTTTGACTACCTCAGACTAAGTTTTCTGACCGAAACCGAAGCCCTGAAGGATTTAGGAGAACATGACCAAATTCCTAAACTGATCACCTGCTTTGAAGAAAATGAACAGTTTTATTTAGTACAGGAATATATTTACGGACAACCCTTATCCGTAGAATTAAAGATAAATAAAAACAAGGGACAGAAGTGGAGTACCACTCAAGCGATGACATTTCTCGAAGATGCATTAAATATCCTCGAATTTGTCCATTCTCAAGGTTTTATTCACTGTGATATCAAACCAGAAAATTTAATCAGACGTTCTAGTGATGATAAATTAGTGCTAATAGATTTTGGTTCAATTCAACCCATTGATTTTAGCACTGATGCCGAATTACCTATTTCCCAGATTCCCGTGACTTCATTGGGTTACATTCCACCAGAACAATTTTTAGGACAAACACAACCCAATAGTGACATTTATGCTTTGGGAATGATTGTACTCCAAGGTTTAACAGGATTAACACCACTGCAATTAAAAATTGACCCTGCTAATAATGAAGTTCCTTGGACTTGTGAAGATACGATCATTGACGAATATCTGGCTGTTTTTATCAGCCAAATGATTCGCTATAATTATCAGGAAAGATTTCAATCTGCGAGCGAAGCACTATGGGTATTTAAACACATAACATGGAAGCATCGGGCATCTGCAATTGCGACTTCAAAGTTTCCCATTACTACCAAAAAAGCTGTTGCAGATAAAAATAAAAAATTAGATCCATTATTAGCAGGAATGAAATGGGGAATCACCATTAATTCTTTGGTAGTTGGTTTGGGAGTTTATGCTTTAGCTACTAGTTATCAAGCTAATTCAGAAACAGCAACTTTATCTGAAGCAATTACAGAATATCAAGCCGGTAATTTAGAAAAAGCAATTAGTTTAGCCAAAACAATTCCCTCCTATAGCAACGTCTATCCAGAAGCTCAAGAGACAATTGCAGAATGGCAAAAGCAATGGCACAATGATACTAAAAATTATTTAGTAGCTGAACAAGCATTAGATGAAGGTAATTTGTTAGATGCCATGCACGCTGTTACGCAAATTCCCTACACTTCCTATTGGCGTTCTAAACGAGAACAACTAATTGAAAAAACAGAAACTAACCTAGAAGCAAAAACACAAACTTTATTAAATAAAGCTTACGCCAGCGCAGACAAGAAAGATTTTTCGGCTGCTTTAGAATATCTGCGCCAAATTCCTCCAGAAAGTTCTGCTGGTGCTATAGTGCAACAAAAATTAGCTGAATACAATCAGAAAAGGCAAATTAGAGCCGAATATTTTTTACATTCAGCTTATCATAAAGCTTTAAGGAAAGACTTTGCTGGTGCAATCAAATTCCTGGAAAAAATTCCTGAAGATACTGATGCTTATGCTCAAGCTCAAATCAAAATCCAGGAGTATAAGGAAAAGCAACTATTCAGCATCCCCTAAGTAGGTAGGCGTTAAAAATGGTCGTTATGGCAAGCCAGAAGGCAGGAGGCAGAAAGCAGGAGGGAAGAGACTTTTAGGTAACTTTACTTTTCGTTACATACTGCGGTTTTTTTGTGCCTTTCTACTTAGGGGTTGCTGAGAAAGTCTTTCCGTGAGGGCATAGGAGTCAGGAGTCAGGAGTCAGGAGTCAGGAGTCAGGAGGAGATTGGAAAATTTCTTTGCCATCTCTTGAAATCCCAAAAAATGCACACT
>NZ_BJCE01000422.1:0-2500 GCF_005402885.1 Sphaerospermopsis reniformis | reverse complement strand
CATATCCCACATCACCAATCACCCCTCTCCAATCACCCCTCCCCAATCACCAATCCCCCATCTCGCATCATCAATCCCTCATCCGCCATCACTCATCCCCAATCGCCCATCCCCCATCGCCCTTCACCACTCACCCATCACCCATCACCCATCACCAATCACCCATCACCCATCACCCATCACCAATCACCAATGTCTTATCCTAAAATTCGCTTAATTGCATTTACCACTTTGATTTTGACGGTTTTACAACCTGCGGTTAATTTACCAGTGTTATTCCAGGTATCACAGGTATTTGCACAAACACCAGCAGCGCGGAGAGCAGAAGCAGATAGACTATTTCAGCAAGGTATTGAGCAAGATAATAACAGTCAATTTGCAGCAGCTTTGCAGTCTTGGCAACAAGCATTAATTATTTATCGTGAAATCAAAAACCGTTATGGTGAGGTACTTGCTTTAGGTTTTCAAGGTGAAGCTTACCTTAAACTGGGAGATAAAGCTAATGCGATCGCATCTTTCAAACAAGCTTTAACAATTGCTAAGGAAATCAATAATCAAGAGTTGGAGAAAATTGCTCAGGAACGTCTACAGTTTGCTCAAACCGAAAATGACCCTCGTAAAGCAGCAGCAGATAGACTATTACAGCAAGGTTTTGAGCAGTATCAAACCAGTCAATTTACAGCAGCATTACAGTCTTTGCAACAAGCATTGATTATTTATCGGCAAATCAAAAACCGTTATGGTGAGGCACGTGCTTTAGGTCTTCAAGGTGAAGCTTACCTTAAACTGGGAGATAAAGCTAATGCGATCGCATCTTTCAAACAAGCTTTAGCAATTGCCAAGGAAATCAATAATCAAGAGTTGGAGAAAATTGCTCAGGAAGCTCTACAGTTTGCTCAAACTCAAAATGACCCTCGTAAAGCAGCAGCAGATAGACTATTACAGCAAGGTGTTGAACAGAATCAAACCAGTCAATTTACAGCAGCATTACAGTCTTTGCAACAAGCATTGATCATTTATCGTCAAATCAAAAACCGTTATGGTGAGGGTGCTGCTCTAGGTAATCTGGGAAATGCTTACAATGCACTGGAAGAATACGACAAAGCCATTGAATACTACACCTCCAGTTTAGCTATTGCCCGTGAAGTCAAAGACCGTAGAGGTGAGGGTCAATCTCTAGGTAATCTGGGAAGTGTTTACCATGCACTGGGAGATTACACGAAAGCCATTGAATACCACACCTCCAGTTTAGTCATTGCCCGTGAAATTAAAGACCGTAGAGGTGAGGGTACTGCTCTAGGTAATCTGGGAAGTGCTTACAATGCACTGGGAGAATACACCAAAGCCATTGAATACTACACCTCTAGTTTAGCCATTGCCCGTGAAATCAAAGACCGTTATAGTGAGGGTGCTTCTCTAGGTAGTCTGGGAAATGCTTACTATTCACTGGGAGAATACACCAAAGCCATTGAATACTACACCTCTAGTTTAGCCATTGCCCGTGAAATCAAAGACCGTAGAGGTGAGGGTCAATCTCTAGCTAATCTGGGACTTGCTTACACTGCACTGGGAGATTACACCAAAGCCATTGAATACCTCACCTCTAGTTTAGCCATTGCCCATGAAATCAAAGACATCCAAGGAGAAGGAAGTAGTTTAAATAATCTAGGATTAGCTTTCTATGAATCTGGCAACCTCCCACAAGCAGAAACAACTCTCTATACTGGCATTGAAGTATGGGAATCTATCAGAGGAAAATTAGGGAACAATGATAGCTACAAAGTCTCTATTTTTGAAGAACAAGCTCGCACTTACCGCCTATTACAACAAGTCCTCATTGCTCAGAATAAAACTCATGAAGCTTTAGAAATTTCTGAACGAGGACGTGCTAGGGCATTTGTGGAGTTATTAACTTCACGTTTATCTAACACAAATACCAGTCAAACTTCTCCACCTGCTGTTGATAAACCGACAATAGCTTTATTACAAAAAATTGCCAAACAACAAAATGCTACCCTCGTTCAATATTCTATTATCCCTGATACATTCAAACAGGATGGTAAACAACAAACCAAAGAATCAGAACTTTATATCTGGGTGATTAAACCCACAGGTGAAATTACTTTTCGTAAATCTGATTTAAAACCTCTGTGGCAAAAAGAAAATACCACTCTAGCAAAACTCGTTGATAATAGTCGTGAATCTATCGGTGTGAGAAGCAGAGGGGGTATTGTAGCTAGTCTAGATCCTAATGCTGCCCCAGTCAAAGGAAGATTTCAAAAACTCCATGAATTACTAATTACACCTATTGCGGATCTTTTACCCAAAAAGGAAACTGAAAGAGTTGTTTTTATTCCTCAAAGTCAATTATTCCTTGTTCCTTTCCCCGCATTGCAAGATGAAAAAGGTAAATATTTAATTGAAAAACATACTATTCTCACTGCACCATCTATTCAGGTTTTAGATTTAACCCACAAGCGAAAAAACGCCATTAAAAAAT
>NZ_BJCE01000421.1:0-2501 GCF_005402885.1 Sphaerospermopsis reniformis | reverse complement strand
ATCTCAATTACAAGAAACACAATCTCAATTACAAGAAACACAATCTCAATTACAAGAAACACAATCTCAATTACAAGAAACACAATCTCAATTACAAGAAACACAATCTCAATTACAAGAAACACAACCTCAATTACAAGAAACACAATCTCAATTACAAGAAACACAATCCACTATTTTAGCAATGGAAACTAGCAAATTTTGGAAATTAAGAAAAATATGGTTTAAGTTTAAAACTATATTCAAAATTAAAAAAAAAGTTAGAAAAATAGTTAACTTAATATTAAACTTAAGGTTAATTTTTATTCTTGTCTTCACCTATGGTTTAAGCTATACCGTTAATATGCTAAAACAAAAAGAAGAAATTCCTTTGAGTGACGATATTAGATATCAACAATGGTTAAATAAAAATTATCCTAAAACAACAGACTTAATTTTTATGACTGAGGATATTAAAAATCTCAGCTATAAACCAGTAATTAGTGTGATTATGCCGGTTTATAACACTCCAAAAGATTTTTTAAAAAAAGCAATAGATTCTGTCTTAAATCAAATTTATCCGTACTGGGAATTGTGCATTGCTGATGATGCTTCTACTAAACCTTATATACAGGAAATATTACAAGAATATATTGCTAGAGATAAGCGAATAAAAGTTGCTTTCAGGAAAGAGAATGGGCATATTTCTAAAAGTTCAAATTCTGCAATAGAATTAGCAAGTGGAGAGTATATAGCGTTATTAGATCATGATGATTTATTGACTACCCATGCTTTATATGAGGTAGTAAAATTACTTAATAACTATCCTGAAGCAGATATGATTTATTCTGATGAAGATAAAATCAATGAAGAAGAAAAGTTACAAGATCCATATTTTAAACCGGACTGGTGTCCAGATTCATTCTTATCACGTATGTACACCTGTCATTTAGGTGTTTATCGTCGAGACTTAGTTAAAGAAATAGGAGGTTTTCGAGAAGGTTATGAAGGTAGTCAAGATTATGATTTAGTCTTAAGACTAACGGAAAAAACCGATAAAATTTTCCATATTCCTAATATTTTATATCATTGGCGGATTCATGCAGAATCTACTGCTCAAAATATCTCTACTAAAAATTATGCCACTATAGCAGCACAAAGAGCCATTAAAGATGCCTTGGAAAGAAGAGGCGAACCGGGAAAGGTTATTCCGGTGGCTTGTGGTCATCATATAGTTAGATATGAAATTAAACATCATGATTTAGTAAGTATTATTATTCCTACTAAGAATCTAGGAAATATTCTTAATACCTGTTTAAAATCTATCTTTGAAAAAACTACTTATTCTAACTATGAAGTTTTAGTAATTGATAATGGTAGTACAGAGAAAGAAACTAAGGAAATTATTGAATCATGGAAAATTAAAGAACCTCAAAGATTCAGATGTGAAATATTGGACATTCCTTTTAATTTTTCTAAGATTAATAATTACGCAGTGAAGCAAACACAAGGAAAATATATTTTGTTTCTTAACAATGATACTGAGGTTATTAATAATGATTGGCTGAATGCTATGGTAGAAGAAGCTCAAAGACCTACTATTGGTGCAGTAGGAGCTTTATTATTATATCCTGATAACACTATTCAACACGCTGGAGTAGTTGCAGGAATAGGAGGAGTAGCCGGTCATAGTCATAAATATTTTGCTCGTGATAGTCATGGTTATTTTAACCATCTCAAAACTGTAAATAATTATTCATCTATTACTGGAGCTTGTTTAATGTGTCGGCGTGAAGTTTTTGAAGAGGTTGGAGGGTTTGAGGAAAGTTTAGCAGTAGCTTTTAATGATATTGATTTATGTTTCAAATTCCTTGAAAAAGGGTATATAAATGTTTATTTACCTCATGTAAAGCTATATCATTATGAATCTAAAAGTCGTGGTTATGAAGATACACCGGAAAAGCAAGAAAGGTTTAGTAATGAAGTAAAATATATGCAGTCAAAATGGCAAAAAATAATTGACTATGATCCGTGCTATAGTCCTAATTTAACGAGACAAACAGAAGATTATGCTATAGACGTATCATGGTCATAATTAAGATTTTAGGAGAAGTTATCGTATGCATTCATTATTAAAAAAAATTAATAATAAAGTTCTGAACTATAAGACATTCATTCCTATTTTAGGTTTTATATTAACAGGATATTGTTTTATTATTTTTCTTCCTTTACCCTATGGCATTAATATTGGTCTTGACCCATCATGGCAATATGCGATTAGTTATGCTTCATCTGAAAAATTAACTTATGGAAAAGATATTATATTTACATACGGTCCTCTAGGTTATTTAATTCATGGTGCTGTTATTGATACTAATTTCTGGTTTATTCATATCAGGACTTACGCAACTGGCACAGCGATCGCTAATTATTAGTATATGTGTACTGCAATAATGAAGATGTTATTGAATCAGACTGATTGAGAATTGTTAATAGTAATAGATTAAATAAATGACGGGTAT
>NZ_BJCE01000420.1:0-2511 GCF_005402885.1 Sphaerospermopsis reniformis | reverse complement strand
GCCTCCCCTGCCTCCCCTGCCTCCCCTGCCTCCCCTGCCTCCCCTGCCTCCTGCCTCCTGCCTCCTGCCTCCTGCCTTCTATGCGTTGCTGAGAATTTTCAGGACAATTTCTACCCCAGAAACAGCTTGCCAAATAAAAAGTCCTAAAATCCCAAAATTCAACAAAATATGAGTCGCCCGCGCCCAATTTGCCCCTTTTCGCATGAAGGGAGACAAAGACGCAGAAAAGGCGATCAAACCAGTCATTCCCAAACCAGCTAACAAGTGTGGTCCGACAAATAATTTACCGTTATTGATGTAAGTAACAGCCATACCACCTATTGAACCTGCTACCATCAAGGCTAAGATGATCGCCCCTATTTTCTCGTGTTTATCATTAAATTTAGCTTTAATTAGTTCTTTTCTTTCTTCTGCTGAAGCATTTCTGGTACGCTGGACTTGTAAACCTGAGTAAGCAGCATACAGGGACAACGCTAACAATATCCACATTATTGTTGGGTGAACAAACTCTAACCCAAATTTGACCTCTGGAGCAAGTTCTAAACTCATCGCTTGGTTATCCAAATTATTAAATCTTAATAAAACTTAGCATAAATTGATTCATGACTATTTTGTTTTTTCTCTCTTGCTAAAGTGCAGACAACAAGCACAAACTAATTTTTGACGCTAAATCAAGCAATTTCCACCAGGGCGGAATTTATTATATGATTGATAAAAATGATAATTTACTGCTGAATGCGGCAAAAAGCGGCGATATCAAGCGGGTTGGTGAACTATTAGCTACTGGTGCTAATGTGGATGGGTGCGATCGCAACGGCACTACAGCATTAATGTTTGCGGCTAATTTGGGTTATACAGAAATTGTGCGATCGCTCCTAGATTTTGGCGCTAATATCAATTTAACTAGAAAAACATACCGGTTAACAGCGTTAATGTTGGCTGCAAGCAATAATCAAGTTGATATTGTGAAGCTTTTAATATCTAAAGATGCGGATATAAATGCCGTTAATGAAGATGGTAGCACCGCTTTAATGGCAGCAGCCCAAAAAGGTCATCTGGAAATTGTGCAAATTCTATTAAATGCTGGTGCGGATGCTAGTATTACCGACAAAGACGATGATAGCGCCTTAAAACTTGTTATCAAACAAGGTTATACAGCAATTGTTAAAGCCATACTACAAAAAAGTAATTTTGTCAACACCCCAGATGCAGAAGGTGAAACACCCTTAATAATGGCCGCAGACTTGGGAACTTTAGATATAGTACAAACACTGTTATTACACGGTGCTAATCCCAACATCAAAAACCCCGATAGCAGTACAGCACTAATAACCGCAGCCGCAGCAGGACATAGTAATATTGTTGTAGCTTTATTAGATGCAGGTGCAGAAATTAATCACCAAGACAAAGAAGGAGAAACAGCTTTACACTTTGCCGTGCTAGAAGAATACCAGGATACAGTAAAAATCTTACTTCAACACGGTGCAGATGTAGAAATTAGAAATCATCTAGGAGATACACCCCTACTGATAGCCGCATTCCAAGGATATAGCGAAATAGTAGCAGCTTTAATGAGTGCAGGAGCAGATGCCAATAAAAAGAACTTTGGGGAAGTTGCCCTCACCTTAGCAGTATCTCAAGGACACACCCAAACAGTCAAAGTATTACTTGACAATGGTGCTAACATCAATGTTGTAGCAGATGATGGGAAAACTGCTGTGGTAAAAGCTTTAGTTAGCAACCATCCAGAGATATTCCAACTGCTAATAGAAAAGGGTGCTGATGTGAATTTCCAGGACTCAGCAGGTGCAACAGCGTTAATGTATGCTGCATCAGAAGGTTATACTCAAGCTGTGCAAATGTTAGTTAATCATGGGGCGGATGTCAACTTAAAAAACCAAGGTGGTTATACAGCTTTAATGATTGCAGAATTTAACAGTTATCGCACAATGGCGAATATTTTAAGGCAAGCAGGGGCGCAAGAGTGATATTGAGTCCGGTTTTATTGCTGAGTGCTGATAGCTTATTAAGCAAAACTCCGCTGTAACTGATGTGAGTTTGCTACAACGGAGCAACAAAAAGTTGAAACACCAAGATCAAAAGCTTGAGTTACAAGGGTAGAAAAAAGTAAACCTGAAGACTTAATTTACCTTTTACCTTAGTTTTCTCTATACCTTGATGTTTCCTACTGTGCTAGACATAAACAATATATCAATTTTTATTTTGGCGACAGTATTGGAATTATCATTTTTTGTGTATCGCAATGTAAAATAACAGAAAATCAATCTGTCTTGAGTGTGATTTTCTGCCTATTGATAAGCTTTTGGAACGATTCTATATAAATAATTAAATTTTTAGATTTTTTATATTACAGCAGTTTTCATGTATTTAGGGTTTGCTGAATAAACCTAAAACCTTGATATATCAAAGGTTAGAGGCTGATAAACACAGAAATTAGTGCAAGGGTTTTGAAGGGTATACCGGAAAAAGTGTGCATTTTTTGGGATTTCA
>NZ_BJCE01000419.1:0-2542 GCF_005402885.1 Sphaerospermopsis reniformis | reverse complement strand
GCATTTTTTCCGGGCTATACTAACAGTAACTATCTCTAGCCCTGATGATTACGTCAAGTCTGGCTGAAATGAGAACATCCTCAAAGCCATACACAGACTGCCTTTTTAATTTTCGGACAGGTCTAATGGGGAATGAGTTCTGCAATATCCTGACTTGCGTGTTTTTGTAGTCTGGTTTTGATCCCTTCTCCTACTTCATGAAAATGGGCGATCGCTAATGAGTCTTCTAACAACTGCAAGACATCCTGTTTATCCCCTTCTCCCAATGGTTGCAGTCTTTTTCTACCCCGGTTTGCAGGATCTATCCATTCTGCGGCCATTGCGATCACCTCATCATGCAACCTGGCCGCTTTGTCTCCGTATAACGACAACCGCCCCAAAACAATAATTTTCGGGATCGGATCATTGGTTAAACACACAGAAGCACGGGTAAGTTCATCATGTAAAAACCCTTGGGATAAAAACCTGCTTAATAATCTCTGTACTAACCGATGTTCTAAATGTAAATGTACTACATCCCCATCCAAAGAACCTGGATCACGGAAAACTACCGGACGAATAGGTGCTTCCCTGCGCCATTCCCAGGGTTTTTGTCCTCTTTGTTTCGGTACTCGTAAAGTATCTAAAGTTGCTGACCAAGTAGGATCTGCCCCGGTTTGCTGATCCAGTGCTGGAATCATCCACCGGGCAGTTATCGGGTTATTAACCGCCTCACTTTCATCCAGCAGTGTCAATGGGGAAGCGTTGAGAATTTCTAAAGATGCAGAGATGGCCGCCCGGAAATGTTGATCACTTAAATTTAACCATTGCTGTGATTTTTTTAACATTTCTTGCAGTTCACCCAGTTGTTTATTTAGGTCTTTTTGTCTGATTCTTGCTGCTTCCAACTCGGCGTTAATAACTTCTAAATTCCCCTCTGTTTTAGTATCTATTTTATCGGCTTGATTAATTTCCTCCGTAATATTATTGATGTTTTGATGGCGAATACCGTCCGCTAATAACCGGGAAACTTTTTTCTCTACAACCGGTGCAAGACTGCCTAACTCTCGCTGAATATTATCTGTTTTCCGTACCAAAACATCTAAAACTTTATCTTCCACCCGTTGAGGTAAGATAAAATAATAACATCTCACTAAAGGCGATCACTGTAATTTTCTATCTATCCGTCCGTTGCGTTGTTCCATCCGGCTAGGATTCCAAGGTACATCAAAATGAAACAGATCCGCGCAGTGATTCTGTAAATTTACCCCTTCTCTCGCCGCATCCGTAGCAATTAAAATCCGTAATGGATGCCGACTAGGATCACTATTAAACGCCTGTTTAATTTCTTCCCTCCTGTCATCCCCTATCCCCCCATGAAACACATCTATGCGGTTATCTGCTAGATGGGAATGGGCGATCGCTGCCTCTAACTGTTGTTGTAAATAGCGTTTTGTATCTGTATATTCAGTAAAAATAATCACCCTTTTATTTAACCAAGCAGCGTTATTTTCCCCCAAATCAGGACAAAGATTAACTTTAATCCACTCTATCAGCTTGATAATCCTGGGGTCTGGCTGATACCGTACTTGATCAGCAATTTCCCCCATTTGCCGTAAAATCTCTAATTCCCTTGGTGTTGCTTGTAACCCATCTTCCCTACTAGCGGCGCTCATTTGTGCATCTTCTTCCGCTTCTATTTCTGCCTCTGGTAACTCCGCCCTGTCATCATCCGCCCCCGCAGACTCTAATAATAGGGTAATTGGTGATTGGTAATTGGTGTTATTTTTATTTCTCTCCCTGCTTTCGTGACTTCTTTCTATAGCAGTTCTATGTACTTTTAAAGTCCGAGCAAAAGCTTCAATAGAAGATAACAACCGCTTTTGTAAAGATGTAATTACCAACATTGCCGCAGCTTGGGCGGTTTTAGAAACATCCTTTAATCTTTCTTCTCGTAAATGACGATATTCTTGTAATAACCGAGATAATTGTAACTCTGGGGCATTTTCTGGCAAATTATCAATAATAATCGGTGTTACCTTTTGACCTGGTATAATATTATTTATGTCAGTTACAGTATTATTCACCTCAACCAGCCCCCTAACTGAGTATTTGCAAGCTAATCATAATCATAATCTGTTTCATATATTTCAACATCTGGTGAAACCCCAGTAGCAGATAAATCTAAAACATCATCTGTCAAGCTGATAATTTCCCCCCTAAAAAATTCCGCCAGGCTTTTAGCTGCTTTTGCTACTTGTTCAGCATTCCAAGTTGATACAGGTGCTGGTGATATGGGTGATGGTGATTGGTGATTGGTGATTGGTGATGGGTGATTGGGGATGGGGGAGTGGTGAGTGGGGATTGAGGATTGAGGATTGGTGAGGGGTGGTTGGTGGTGGTTGATTGAAGATCTGGTTGTGAGAGTTGTAGATGAGAGGGATGGCAAAGGGGGTGAGGAGATGTGTTCATACGAACTGTGTCTGATTGTGTACATTATCTCAACATATAGCACTGTTGCTTCACAACATGTATAGTCTGTGATCACGAGTATGAGACCAGG
>NZ_BJCE01000418.1:0-2549 GCF_005402885.1 Sphaerospermopsis reniformis | reverse complement strand
AATTTAAAACAAGAAGCGGTCAGATTGATCGTGTTAGCCTGTGGACTAGATAGTGCCGACACTGCTAGGGTGAAACAGGAAGAAAAAGCCAACTTTTGTTAGCATTAGTTAGCTTTTTTGTATCGGCTGAACAGTCACACATTAACATCAATCTCAAGGCATACTTGGTTAAGACGATTATGATTTGAGGAGAGCATTTTGACTTACTCTGGTGTTTACTACAAGTTCGGAGTCATCGGGTGGAGATTAATTTTCCGATAAAGCCTTATATACTGCCACATATCGGACAATAATTGCTCGTATTTGGCTATAACTCGCTTCCCAAAAGATAGGCGTTTAAGCTGAAAGAGGGAACACTGCTCTCATTTTGCCAATAAAATCAGGAGTAAAGTCCAGATTATTTGGGTTTTATGTAGCAGTTTAATAGAAGCGATTATAAAGAAGAAAAGCCCTATGTTTACTTCTGTCTTAGAAAAACCCAATCAAGGGTATGTTTTGCCACATAGCACTCAAGCAATACAAGGATTTTAGAGGGTTGGCCAATGATTGAAATGAGAGTCGCTGGTATAGCTTTAGATGCCATAACCCGTAGTCCGATTGTACTCCTGAAAGATAGTTCAGATCGTCGGGCTTTACCAATTTATATCGGTCAGGATCAAGCTAGGGCGATTATGGGTGCTATGGAGCATCAAAAACCCCCTAGACCTTTAACTCATGACTTGATGGTAAATGTTTTGGAAGCATGGAATATGACCTTAGAAAAGGTGATAATTCATTCTTTGCAAAAGGATACATTCTACGCTGCTTTAATTGTGCAGCAAGGAGAGGTAAAAAAAGAAATAGATTCTCGTCCTAGTGATGCGATCGCCATTGCTTTACGGACAAATGCACCGATTTGGGTGATGGAAGAAGTGGTAGCAGATGCTTCTATTCCCGTTGATCGTGATGCGGATGAAGCTGAACAACAAGCTTTCCGGGAGTTCGTTTCTAATCTTCGTCCTGAAGATTTAATCAAGCGATTTGGTAACGGTGACGGTTAAATAGGAGACTGGGGACTGGGGACTGGTGACTGGGGAAGAAGCAGGGGAGCAGGGAGCAGGGAGCAGGGGGAAATTATTTGTATTTTCCCAATCACCAATCACCAATCACCAATCACCAATTACCCATTACCCATTACCCATTACCCATTATGCAATATCGACGTTTTGGTAAAACAAATTTAAAATTATCAGTGTTTTCTTTGGGAACAATGCGTTATTTAAATAACGTAGAAACTGCTCATCAAACTATTGAAAAAGCTTTATCTTTAGGTATCAATCACATAGAAACTGCTAGAGGTTATGGTAAAAGTGAGGAGTATTTAGGTACAGCAATAAAAAGCGGTTTATCAGTACCAAGAAATCAATTATATATCACTACTAAAATTCCTCCCTGTGCTGATGCTGACACCATGCATCAGTACATTGATGAATCTTTACAACGTTTAAATTTAGATTATTTAGATTGTTTGGGTATTCATGGTTTAAATACTAGGCAACATTTAGAATGGGTAGAAACTAAAAATGGCTGTATGCAAGCTGTTCATGAAGCTGTAAATGATGGCAGAGTTAAACATATTGGTTTCTCTACTCATGGTGCTTTAGAGATTATTTTGGCAGCAATTAATACAGATTTATTTGAATTTGTGAATTTGCATTATTATTATTTTTTCCAACGTAATAATTTAGCGATTGAAGCAGCTACAAAAAAAGATATGGGTGTATTTATTATTTCTCCTGCTGATAAAGGAGGAAGACTTTACACACCACCAGACAAATTAAAAGAACTGTGTCAACCTTTCACACCTTTAGAATTAAATTATCGGTTTTTATTGAGTGATTCCAGAATTACAACTTTAAGCGTCGGTGCTGCAACTCCAGAAGAATTAATTGCACCTTTGGCAGTTTCTCATAATATTAATGAGTTAACAACAGAAGAGATAAAAGTTTTTAAAAACTTAGAAAATCAAAAGAATCAAGTTTTAGAAACTGATAAATGTAGTCAATGTTATGCTTGTTTACCTTGTCCTGAAAATATCAATATTCCTGAAGTTTTAAGATTAAGAAATTTAGCAGTTGCTTATGATATGATTGATTATGGAAAATATCGTTATGCAATGTTTGAAAATGCGGGTCATTGGTTTCCCGGAATGAAAGGAAATCGGTGTACAGAATGCGGTGATTGTTTACCGAAATGTCCTGAAAATTTAGATATTCCTGCTTTGTTAAATGATACCCATGAAAGGTTAAATGGGAAAGGGGGGAGGAGGTTGTGGGGTTAGATATTTTGTCAGAATCAGAATGTCCAGGATTAAAACATTAAATATTTTTTGTCAGAATCAGGATGTCCAGGATTTGAGGATTTTCAGGATGGAGATATTTAGATAGGGGTTGCTGAGAAAGTCTTTCCGTGAGGGCATAGGAGTCAGGAGTCAGGAGTCAGGAGTCAGGAGAAGATTTGAAAATTTCTTTGCCATCTCTTGAAATCCCAAAAAATGCACACTTTTTCCG
>NZ_BJCE01000417.1:0-2553 GCF_005402885.1 Sphaerospermopsis reniformis | reverse complement strand
CTGATAAACACAGAAATTAGTGCAAGGGTTTTGAAGGGTATACCGGAAAAAGTGTGCATTTTTGGGGATTTCAAGAGATGGCAAAGAAATTTTCCAATCTCCTCCTGACTCCTGACTCCTGACTCCTGACTCCTATGCCCTCACGGAAAGACTTTCTCAGCAACCCCTACTTAGGGTTTGCTGAATAAACTGAAACCCACTATGAATAAAGAGTTTGAGGATGATAACAAAGAAAATAGGTGCAAGGTTTTGGAAACTATGAGTAGGAAAACCTTGCACTTTGTTGGTTTTTACCTCGTTTCCAAATACAAAAAACTCCTTGATATCCTTGAACTCCTGACTCCTTGATCTCCTCCACCAGATGTCTAATGATAAACAGCTAACTTTTGATCTTGCACCCGATCTTGAATATTGTCTTCTACAATTTTGCGGAAAACATCTCCATCAATGGTTTCTTCTTCCGCTAACATATCAACTAAACGCTCCATAATCATGCGGTTTTCTTGCAGTAATTCTTTTACCTTCACATAACAATTGCTGACAATCTCTCTGACTTGAGCATCAATTTTACCAGCAATTTCTTCAGAATATTCTGATTTATTTCCCCAGTCACGTCCCAAAAATATATCACTATTATTTTGACTTTCCAAGGATAATGGACCTAAATCAGACATCCCAAACCTTGTTACCATTTGTCTGGCCATGTTTGTCACTTGTTGCAAATCATTACCCGCACCTGTGGTAACTTCCGGTTTCCCAAACACTATTTCCTCAGCCGCACGACCGCCTAAAGCTGCCATAATTCGGGCTAAAATTTGGGAACGGGAAATTAAACCCTGTTCTTCATTGGGTGTAAACCAAGTTAAACCTAATGCTTGTCCTCGGGGAATGAGGGTAACTTTTTGGACTGGATCATGGTCTTTAACCAATGTACCTATTAAAGCGTGTCCCACTTCATGGTAAGCAATTAAACGTTTGTTTTTACTGTCTACTAAAGCAGTACCCTCCATTCCCGCAACTACCCGATCTACAGCATCATCTATTTCTAAAATGGTAATTGCTTCTTTGCGTCTTCTAGCTGTGAGAATAGCTGCTTCATTGAGGAGGTTAGCTAAGTCTGCACCGGTAAAACCAGGAGTCCGTCGGGCGATCGCATCTAAGGACACACTCGGATCTAATTTTTTGTTCCGTGCATGAACTTGCAAGATTTCCAAACGTCCTTTTAAGTCTGGTGCATCGACAATAACTTGTCTATCAAAACGACCAGGACGCAACAAAGCTGAATCTAAGACATCAGGACGGTTGGTAGCGGCAATAATAATAATACCTGTGTTACCTTCAAAACCATCCATTTCTGTTAATAGCTGGTTTAAGGTTTGCTCTCTCTCATCATTACCACCACCGATACCTGCACCCCGCTGTCTACCTACTGCGTCAATTTCATCTATAAAGATAATACAAGGAGCGTTATCTTTGGCTTTTTTGAACAAGTCACGGACACGGGAAGCACCCACACCCACAAACATTTCTACAAATTCTGAACCGGAAATACTGAAAAATGGTACAGCAGCTTCACCGGCGATCGCTTTTGCTAGTAAAGTTTTACCTGTACCTGGGGGTCCAATTAACAGCACGCCTTTAGGAATTTTCGCCCCCACTGCGGTAAATTTTTCTGGTTGTTTCAAAAAAGTAACAACTTCCTGTAATTCTTCCTTGGCTTCTTCAATTCCCGCCACATCATCAAATTTTACTCCCGTTTTCGCTTCCATTTGAAACCGAGCGCGAGATTTACCAAAATTCAAAGCTTGGTTAGAAGCATTGGCAGAACGGCGCAGGAACAACAGCATTAACGCCACCAGTGGTAAAATCCACATCAGGTTGATTAATAATCCTACGGCTGCTCTACTATTAGCAGAGGAAACCTGACCAAACTCAACATTTTTTTCTTTGAGTTTGTTTATTAACTCCGAGTTTTGATCTAAAAGCCGTACCGCTATAGGTGGTGTATCGGGTTTTTGATCTGCTAAATAAACTTTAGCTATTTGTTCGGTTTCATCAATTTCGACTCTTTTAACCAGCCCTTGCTCGGTTTTTTGCAGCAATTCCCCGTAAGATAAAGAGTTACGTTCTCCTTTTTGTGCCAAGACGGGACTACCCCCAAACATTCCCGGCAACATGATCATAGCGGCTGCTAATGCCCCAGTCCAAGCTACTCGCTTTGTTTGATGCTGTTTTCTCAATGCCTTTTTAGCAACTTTTGTCATAATATTTACCCTTTTAATTTTGGCATAAGCGAATTTTTGGTTTTATGCCTATTCTTCTTACAGAAATAGCAATAACTGGAAATTACTGTTTTCTTATCTAGTTTAACTTCGAGCTATGAGAAATTGTTAATGGGTGATTGGTGATTGGTGATTGGTGATGGTGGTTGGATGAGGGTGGTGTAGGGATAGGTGGTTGAGGGTGGGGTAGTTGTGGGTGTGTACTGGTTGGTTGTGTGAGATAGATGGTGGTGAGAGTCTGGTATGTGGTACATTTTAATGGGAGCGAGTT
>NZ_BJCE01000416.1:0-2558 GCF_005402885.1 Sphaerospermopsis reniformis | reverse complement strand
CAGTATACCCCTAGCGCGTTTTGGGTACATATGTATATAATTGGTAATATTTTTCATCTTTGGTAGAACCACGGTATATTTTCCATTTACCGTTCTACCATTTTTCCGTTATATATTTCGGACAGGTTTAATGGTGAAGTTTACGCTATGAGTGGAGGAACTCAAAATCATGGCCGAATTGCTAGTAATATTATTTTCATTGTTAAAGGTCATTTACGGGGTAGTGGTTGTCAGGTTGGTAATTCCGATTGTCGTGTAAATATTTTGGAAACGAAGGATTATGTTTATCCTGATGTGAGCGTTACTTGCGACGAGCGCGATCGCACTGCAATCCAAGCAATTCAATATCCCTGTTTAATTGTTGACATTTCGGCTTCGCTCAATGTCAAGGTTTTATCTCCCAGTACAGCCAGTTATGACCGAGGGGATAAATTTAGATTGTATCGTCGCAATCCTAGTTTGCAAGATTATGTTTTGGTTGATGCTGAAAAAATAGCGATTGATTTATACCGCAAAAATGATCGCGGTAATTGGGAGATTTTTAATTATCAGTTGGGGGATAATATCGAGCTACAAAGTATTGATTTAAGTTTTCCCATTGAGTCGGTTTATGAGGATATTGTTTTTGATGAATTAGTTTGATAACAGTTACAAATCAAAATCAAGGGTAAATGTTTCGCCATCAGCATCTTTGGGATTTTCTGGTGTTGATGGAATTGAAGGGGGCTGATCTTGTTGACTTGTGTTTGTAGCAATCGGGTTTACTGCTGGAATATTTGTAATTACTTGTTGCATGGGGAATGCACCCTTTTTGAAAGCAAAATAACAATCAATGATAAAGTAAAGCGTCTCTAAATAACTTTTATCTAGTTGCTGTGATTCGGCAAATATACGTTCTCGGTAGCTATCTTTAATCCGAACTTTTTCCGGTGTCATTGGCTTCGTTCCTATTCAAATTGGTTGATTCAAAATTCGTGCATTATTACCCCTGAAGCTCAAGCCAGAGGCGATCAGGAGGACTACAGATTCTTGTTCATCATGGCTTTTGCCATCTCTAGCAATCCACAGGCATTAGCTTCTACAGGATTATCCAGAATTTTAAACCCGTTCTTCTCCAATAGCTTCTTAAATCCAGGTAACAAACAGCCACCACCAATTGCCCAAATTTCATCCCCCTGGTGCTTGGCATCTAGTGTCAGGCTTACGGGTTTCTTTAAGAATTTTTCATACCAATCTTTCAAACAACTGGTGTAGATATCTTTAATATCAATGTCACGACTGTATCTGGTATGTCCCTGTTCCAAACAAAATCGAATCTGGGAGGTGTTGCCGATTTTCCCCCCGTTGAGACGTTTCATTTTTTCGGCAATGTCTTCGATGAGAACTTCTACACCTGCGGGGTAGGGAGTGTGAACTTCTCGCTTTCCCTGGTTGTAACGAGAATAAAGTGTGGTTCCATTACCAAAATCTAGGACGGTGAGCTTGGGTGGAAGTTGATGCCCAAACAATGCACCCATTCCCTCTGGGACAATTTTGATTATTTCTAGGGTGACATCTGATTTTTTGCCCGCAAGTATTGGTTGATATTCTCCATTAAGTGCTTGTTTTAAATCTTCTGCTAGTCCTATGTCATGTAAGCTGACGACTAATTTTAAATGCCAAGCTTTACGATGTGGCAGATGTGCTAATCCACCAAATAACATCAATAGTGCATTTTTAATTTTGTTTTCGTTGTGGTCTGTGTTGCGGTCAAAATGATAACCTGTACGAAAAGCAGATTCTCCCACGGTGTAAGCTGCACCATCTAAGACAATTCTTCCTGGTACATCTTCCATCTCGGCTGTGGAAATATAACTGGGGATACGAACAACTTCAAATCCATCGACGAAAAGTTTCAGACTACCGTAACCATTATCGAATCCTGCTGGAAAAATTTTTTGCAAGGCGTGAATGTTGGACATGGGGGTCAAGTGGGATACAAAAAAGGGTGGCACAAAAATACCCTAAGCATCACCTATATATACCCTATATAGGTGCTAAATGTTCAATTATTTTCTAATTTCTTCTTAGGGTATATTTATCCATTAAGTAACCCCTACATATACCCCAAATTGATTTTATTCAGCACAAGATACCCTAAGTGTTACCTATCTATACCCTATGTAGGTGATATTTAAGGGCTAAAGGGAATAGTCATAATTCTCAAATTTCTCGTTGGGGTATACCTAGCCCCTATAAAACACCTATATATACCCTAACTGAATTTTAGCTAAAACAGCAGAAGCCTATTTTTTGGACGTTTTTAGAAGGAGAAGTTGGACATCCATTTTTGAAACGTAAAGTTGGACAACCTGTCCAAAATCTTCTTCAAGTCACAGCAAAGATGGACTCTACCACCCAATCACATAAATTATGGAAGTGCAATTCGTTGATTATTAGACCTGTCCGAAATATATAACGGAAAAATGGTAGAACGGTAAATGGAAAATATACCGTGGTTCTACCAAAGATGAAAAATATTACCAATTATATACATATGTACCCAAAACGCGCTAGGG
>NZ_BJCE01000415.1:0-2565 GCF_005402885.1 Sphaerospermopsis reniformis | reverse complement strand
CATTTCCCGCACACGAGTTAACAACTCACTAAAACTGGGATTACCCTCTAGGTTAGTCCTCATCACCAAAGTATTGACAAAAAAGCCGATTAACCCTTCTATCTCAGCCCGATCTCGGTTAGCAATGGGTGAACCTACCAAAATATCTGATTGTCCTGTGTAGCGATAAAGCAGAGTATCATAAGCAGCCAACAAGGTCATAAATAGGGTACACCCTTCTTGCCGACTCAGTTCTGTCAGTTTTTGGCTTAATTCTGGTGGTAAGGCAAATTTGTAATGTTCCCCTACAAATGTCTGTACAGCAGGTCTGGGGCGGTCTGTGGGTAATGATAATAAGGTTGGTGCGTCTTTGAGTTGTTGTTCCCAGTATGTTAATTGATTTTGTAGTACATCCCCTTGCAACCATTGTCTTTGCCAAATTGCAAAATCAGCGTACTGAATTGGTAGGGGTGTTAAAGGTGAAGGTTGATTTTGACAATAAGCATGATATAGCTGTGTCAGTTCTTGGAAAAACACACCCATTGACCAACCATCGGAAACAATGTGGTGCATACACACTAACAATATTTGCTCTGTCTGGTTCACTAAGATTAACTGTACTCTAATTAACGCTTCTGTTTCTAACTCAAATCCTGTCATCTTTTGTTGTTGCGTTAATTGTTCTACAGCTATTTCTTGTTCTGTTTTGGGTAAGTGCTGTAAGTCAACAATTGATACTATTCCCTGTTCCTTGTTCCCTGTTTTCTGTTCTCTAATAACTTGAATTGGTTGTCCGTCAATGCTGGTGAAATTAGTACGTAAGGCTTCGTGGCGATGAATAATTGTTTGTAAGCTTTGCTCTAATGCTGTAATTTGCAATTTTCCTCGCAAATGTAAAGCTGTGGGTATGTTGTATACTACACTGTTAGTCTCAAATTGGTCTAAGAACCACAAACGCTGTTGGGCAAAAGACATTGGTAAGTCTGCATCTTTGGCTCTGGGTGACAGAGGTGGTGTTGACAGTTCTAAGTTGTCTTGTTGTAATTGGGTAATAATATGGGCTAGTTCTCTGACTGTGGGGGCAGCAAACAATTTATTTAATGGTAGTTCCACTTGGAATATGTTGCGGATACGTGAAACTATTTGTGTTGCTAGTAGGGAATGTCCCCCCAGTTCAAAGAAGTTGTCATTTACACCCACAGATTCTACTTTTAGCACTTGTAACCACGTTTGTGTTAGCAGTTCTTCTATGGGGTTGCGTGGAGCAACATATTTTTCTACTATTGTGCTGTCTAATTCTGGTTTTGGTAGGGCGCGACGGTCTATTTTGCCGTTGGGTGTCTGTGGTAGATTTTCCAATCTGACTAAGGCTGATGGTATCATGTACCCCGGCAGTTTATTCACCAGGAATTGACGAATGCTTGTAAGCTCTGGTGTTGTTTCTGTTTTCGCTACTATGTACCCAACTAAACGTTTTTCTGTGGGGTTGTCTTCACGGACGATGACGCATGATGTCTGGATTTGAGGATGTTGATTGAGTACCGCTTCGATTTCTCCTAACTCAATGCGGAATCCTCTGATTTTTACTTGGTTGTCTATGCGTCCTATGTATTCTATGTTCCCATCTGCTAGGTAACGCGCTAAGTCTCCTGTTTTGTAAATTCTCTCAATTTGACCATTTATGTCTATTTCTATAAATTTTTCCCCAGTCGCTTGGGGACGATTTAAATATCCTCTAGCTAAACCAACTCCAGCTATACACAGTTCTCCTGGTATTCCTGGTGGTAATAGTTGATTGTTTTTATCTAAGATATAGGTGCGAATATTAGATATTGCTTTACCAATGGCTGGTTTTTTGCCATTGGGTTGACAATGGAAGATGGTGGCGGTAACTGTGGATTCTGTCGGTCCGTAGCAGTTGTAGAATTTTCTTTCTGTTCCCCACTGATTCACTAATTCTGTTGTACAAGCTTCTCCTCCTACTGTGATACATTGCAAATCAGGTAATTTTGCTTTGGGTAGTACAGATAAGGCTGATGGTGATAGGAAGCTATGGGTAATTTTGTTTACTGTTAAGAAGTCTACTAAGCTTTGACTTGGCAATAAGGTTACTTTATTTCCTAAGTACAAACAGGCTCCTGTGACTAAGGCTGTGGTAATTTCACCTACGGATAAGTCAAAGCTAAAAGAACCAAATTGCAATAATCGGCTATGGTTTTGTACTTGGAATGTTTTAGCCCAGGTTAAACTTAAGTTGACTATGGCGCGATGCTCTATTGTTACTCCTTTGGGTTTTCCTGTTGAACCGGAGGTGTAAATTACGTAGGCTAAGTTTTCTGGTTGATTTTGGTGATTGGGGTTTTCGGTTAATTCTAAGTTAAATGTGTTTACTTCGACTTCGCTCAGTACAAGTTGCTCTAAACAAATTACCTGACAAGGCTTTTCTCTATTGTCTAAGGGTAATTGATTTAATAGTGATTTTTGTGTTAACAGCACTGATACTTGAGCGTCTTCTAACATGAAGCTCAAGCGTTCAGTGGGATACTCTGGGTCTAGGGGTACATACGCTCCTCCTGCTTTGAGTAT
>NZ_BJCE01000414.1:0-2585 GCF_005402885.1 Sphaerospermopsis reniformis | reverse complement strand
TTACTATCTTTTATTTCATATATAACTGTCGCTCTAAACTTGCTAATCATCATTCATACGTTTTAATACTTAATAGCTACTCTGTGATTTGTAAATGGTTAATTGGTATTTTTAAAAGGTAAAAGGTAAAACGAAAATGGTAAATGGTAAAGGGTAATAGGTAATAGGTAATAGGTAACTGGAAATAGGTAATTGGTAATTGCAAACTCCAATTACCAGTCACCAGTCACCAGTCACCAGTCACCAGTCCCCAGTCACCAATCACCAGTTACCTGTGGCAATATTGTAATGAAGTAATATTACACTCAACTTAGCAACCGAGATGATAGGAAACACACTTGTAGGAAGATACCAGATTATCCGCCATCTGGGAGGAGGGGGATTTGGAGAAACTTATGTTGCTTCTGATACTCACTTACCTGGTTCTCCTCAGTGTGTTGTCAAAAAACTCAAGCCTCAGTCTAGTAACGCTGCAACTTTAGAAATAGCCAGACGTTTATTTGATACCGAAGCGCAGGTTTTGTACAAGTTAGGTACTCATGATCACATTCCCCAACTTTTAGCATACTTTGAGGAAAATGCCGAATTTTACCTTGTTCAAGAATTTATTCCTAGTCATGATCTCTCCCAAGAGTTATTACCAGGAAAAACCCTCACTCAAGATCAGGTAATTTCTCTATTACAAGAAATTTTGGAAATTTTAGACTTTGTACATCAACAAAAGGTAATTCACCGTGATGTTAATCCCCGCAATATCCTCAGACGTGATCAAGATAGTAAACTAATTTTAATTGATTTTGGGGCAGTTAAAGAAATTACCACCCAAGTCATTATACCTTCTGGTCAAACTCCCGCTACTGTTGCTATTGGCACACCTGGTTATATGCCTGGAGAACAAGCCCAAGGTACACCAAAATTAAGCAGTGATATCTATGCTTTGGGAATTATTGCTATTCAAGCAATGACTGGTTTATTACCTCAGCAATTAGAAAGAGATGCAGATACTAATGAAATTATTTGGCGGAATCATACCACTGTCACGCCAGAATTTGCAGAATTTATAGATAAAATGATTTGTTATGATTTTCGTCAACGTTATGCCTCAGCAACGGTAGCATTACAAGCACTGCAAGAATTAGTTAAACCTCTCTCTGGAACAATAGTTTTTAGTCCTCCTGCGCCAGTTAATCATATCAAACCTCAACCATCTAAAAAATTTCTATTGTTCAAATTAGTATCAGGAATATTTTTATTAACTTTAGGGGGAATTGCATCAATATATATCTTTAATAAAATCAATACTCATAACGCAGTTGATTTATATAACCAAGGGAATACACTTTTACAACTCCAAAGATATGAAGATGCACTGGCAAATTATGAAAAAGCAGTAAATATCAAACCTGATTATTTTCCAGGATGGTATGGTCAAGGTAAAGCATTATTTGAATTGAAAAAATATCAACAAGCAATCAAAGCTTATGACAAAGCAATTCAAATTCAACCTGATTATTTAGAAGCTTGGATTGGTAGAGGTTTTGCCTTATCAAGTTTACAGCGATATACAGAAGCAATTTCTGCTTTTGATAAAGCCTTACATGAAAAAGATGATTATCCAGCAGTGTGGAATGCTAAAGGTGATGCTTTCAGAAATTTAAAACAATATGATAATGCTATTAAGTCTTATGATCAAGCAATTGAATTGCAATCCGATAATTATGAATCTTGGTATAAAAAAGGTTTATCTTTACAAAATATCAAACAATATAATGATGCAATTACAGCTTATACACAAGCAGTAGAACTAAAACCAGACTATACAGCAGCTTTATATAATTTGGGTAATTCCCTAGTAAATTTAAACCGCTATGAAGATGCTTTAAAAGCCTATAGTCAAGTTGTCCAATATCAACCCAGTCATTACCGATCTTGGTTTTCTAGAGGTAATATTTTAGTGACATTAAGAAGATATGCTGAAGCAATTGACTCATTTAAGGAAGTGATTAAATATCATCCTAGTAATTATCAAGCTTGGTATACTTTGGGATGGTCACTACATCAAAGTCAACGTTATACAGAAGCGATCGATGCTTATCAAAAAGCAATTTCTTTGAAAGCAAATGATTATCAAGCATGGTATAATTTAGGAAATTCACAATATAAGTTACAGAGATATGAAGATGCTTTTGCATCCTATAATAAAGCAGTTAATTACAAAAAAAACCACTATGAAAGTTGGTACAGCATGGGCAATGCGTTATTCAATTTACAACGATATCAAGAAGCGATAAAATCCTATGATCAAGCTATTAAATATAAGCCCGATTACCAACAAGCAATAGAAGCCCGCAAACAGGCAGAAAATCAAATCCAACCCGACAAATCTCTCCCAATTGTTGTACCTATTTTGCCAATGTCTAATTAATGAAAACCCCTCGACACCTGAAAATTAAATAAGTAGGGTTTGCTGAATAAACCTAAAACCTTGATATATCAAAGGTTAGAGGCTGATAAACACAGAAATTAGTGCAAGGGTTTGGAAGGGTATACCGGAAAAAGTGTGCATTTTTTGGGATTTCAAGAGA
>NZ_BJCE01000413.1:0-2635 GCF_005402885.1 Sphaerospermopsis reniformis | reverse complement strand
GGATGTGGCGGCGGGTGAAATGTGGGAGTTGGGAGTCGGGAGTTGAGTGTCGGGGGGAATGCGAGAGTCGGGGGTCGGGAGTGTGGAGGCGGGGGAAAGGCGAGAGTCGGGAGTCGGGAGTGGAGAGTCGGGGGAAATGCGAGAGTCGGGAGTCGGGAGTCGAGAGTCGGGGGAAATGCGAGAGTCGGAAAATAATAATTACGAATTACGTTCGCGTAGCGTTTCCGAAGGAAATATTACGAATTACGAATTATTCAGTTCTTATGTTTATGATCCTACGGATTTGGAACAAGCGGTAGATGCTGCACCCAGTGTAATTATAGAACAGGGACTACAAAGTTATAAAGATGTTGATAAACGCAAACTGCGGAGTTTTATTCAAGCTGCGGAAAAATTACAGGGGAATAAAGACCAAAAATTACAAACTTGTACTATTTATGTGCAGAATCTTTTAGCAAATAATCATCACCCGATTATCTGGTGTCGTTATATTGCTACAGCTAATTATGTAGCTGAAAATTTAAAGCAGAAGTTAGAAAAGAAAGGTTCTCAAATTCGGGTAATTGCTATTACTGGAGAACAGTCAGAAGATGAGCGAGAAGTGAGATTAAATGAATTAAAATCCTATCCCCAAAGAATATTAGTTGCTACTGATTGTTTGAGTGAAGGGATAAATTTACAATCTCATTTTAGTGCGGTTATTCATTATGATTTACCTTGGAATCCCAACCGTTTAGAACAACGAGAAGGGAGAATTGACCGTTATGGACAAATAGCAACTCAGGTGAAAAGTTGTTTACTTTATGGTCAAGATAATCCTGTAGATGGGGCGGTTTTAGAAGTTTTAATTCGTAAAGCGGTACAAATACATAAAACTCTGGGAATTACTGTTCCAGTACCAATGGATAGTACCACTGTTTCGGAAGCGGTGTTTAAGTCTTTATTTGATAAAAGTACGGATGCACAACAGTTATCTTTATTGGATTTATTAGATGAGGGAGAATCTGCTGTTGAACAGGTGCATAAACAATGGGATAAGGCGGTGGAAAGGGAGAAAATCAGCCGGACTCGTTTTGCACAAAGGGCAATTAAACCTACAGAAGTTGAACAGGAGTTATTAGAATCTGATGAAATTTTAGGTAGTGAAAAAGATGTAGAAAGGTTTGTTAAAAATGCTTGTGAAAAGTTAAATTGTGGTTTGATTGAAAAAAAGCAAGGATGGTTATTACCGTCAATTCCGAGTTTTTTACAACCCATTTTAGGCAATGAAAAACGTCTAATTACTTTTACTACTCCTGCACCGGAAGGGGTGGAATATGTAGGGCGAAATCATCCTTTGGTTGAAGGTTTAGCACGGCATATTTTAGAGGTGGCTTTACTGAATAATCAAAATGATTTAGTCGCTAGATGTGGTTTTACAATTACGGATACTGTGAGTAAACGGACTACTTTATTGTTATTAAGATTGAGGCATTTATTAAAACAAAAGGTTAAACAAAAAGTTAAACAAAAGGTTAGTAGTAGTGCTTCAGCACCATCAGAAAAGAATGCGCTAAAACGCAACTACGAACTATTGGGAGAAGAATGTGTAGTTGTTGGGTTTACAGGTCCACCCTCTAACCCGGTTTGGTTAGCACCACTGGAAGCAAAAGCTTTGTTGGAACAAGCTAACCCTGTGGGGAATGCTGTTAACCCTAAACAGGAAATTGAGGATTTTTTAAATTCTTTTGATGAGTTAACAGCACATTTAGAAAAGTTTGCAAAAGAGCGATCGCTTTGTTTATCTCAATCTCATCAACGAGTGAGGAGAATTACTAAGGAGGTGGATGTTAAGGTTACACCACAATTACCGATGGATTTATTAGGTGTGTACATTTTACAACCAGGGAAACGTAAAAATAGTTTATAATTTTTGTCGGAATTAGGATGTACAGAATTATTAATTACCCGTTACCAAAATTGTCATGAAAACTGATACTATTTTTTATGAACTAATTAAAGAACTACCACAAGTCTTTTTTGAACTAATTGGTAAACCTGAAGTCAACCCTAATATTTATGAATTTACAGCACCAGAAGTTAAACAACGATCTTTTCGGTTAGATGGTCTATTTTCCACCCTTCCAGGTTTTGAAACAGAAGCTTTGTACTTTTTAGAACTCCAAACATATAAAGATGAGGAATTTTATGAGCGACTTTTTGGGGAAATTTTTGTTTACTTTCGTCAATACAAACCAGCTAATTTAGAATGGTATGTAATTGTTATTTATGATAGAAGAACTCATGAAATACCACCTCATCCCCGTTATCAAAGCTTGATGTCAAATCATGTCCGTTGTATTTACCTCAATGAACTTACTAATGATAATGAATCCTTAGAAATTGGTATTGCTAAATTATTTGTAGAAACTCCTAAAAAAATTGCTTCCCTAGCTCAAAAATTAATCAATCAAGCTAGAGAAAATTTAACTGATGAAGACTTGCGGTTAAAAGTGTTAGCATTTATTCAAGGTATTATAGTCTATAAGTTTCCAAATCTTACACTGGAGGAAATTCAAACCATGCTTAATTTAGGTGAAGATATAGAAAAAACTGCTTTTTATCAAAGTATCCTGAAAAAAACCAAGTTAAAAGT
>NZ_BJCE01000412.1:0-2636 GCF_005402885.1 Sphaerospermopsis reniformis | reverse complement strand
ATACATTTTGATGCACCTTGATGCAAGGGTTTTTACCTATTTTACCCTTTTTCCTTGCACTTTGTTCCTCTTTTTTGCCCCTAAACTCTTCCTTTATCTAGGTTTTGCGTTTATTCAGCAAACCCTAATTACAAATTTGACAATAATTCCCTACAAACATTCCGGTCAACGTCTCTAATCACTCATCAAGGCTTATATAAAAAGATAAAATTCAAGTAGTTATGTCTAGTCTAATGCTTGTAAACCCTTGATTTTTTGGTTTTTATCATCAACAATAAAAGCATCATGTTTCATACATGATTGTAGCCAATAAAAGTGACAGAAGCCCTGATATATGTCCGCTCTTGCGGACATTTTATTATTCATTTTTTAATAGTTAATTTTCAGTCAATATCTAAATTGATTGAATAACTAAAACCCGTCTTTCCTGTTTCCTGATCCTTGCTGTTTCCTGCCTACACACTTCAATAATGGACAATTAACAATGGACAATTGACAATGACCTCTCTCTGAAAGGAAGAGGATTGAAAAAATTGTCAAAGTCAAAAGACATAACTACTACAATTATGTCCAAAAAATTAAATAACTGGTCAGTGACTAATACTGACACTCTATAGCACCGGAATCAACTATTATTATTCCTGATAGCTGTTCTCTTGAATTGAAAGATTTAATCGTGTATCCTTAGCAGTCAAGAACATTATATCAAGCAAGATGATGAACAAATTTATACTAAGCCTCTTTTCTTCTCCTGTATTGATTAGCTCCTGGTTGACTATGGGAGTGATGCTCAAGCAAGCCCAAGCGATAGAACCAACAGTTAAAAATACATCCCAGAATACAGCCCAAAGTAAAGATAATTTGTCCTGTATTCGCAATAAACATAAAGTTGGTTTAGTATGTGCTAGAGCTTCTGTATTAGCTCAAATTCCAGAGTATCAACCCCAAGCAGAAGATTTTGATACTCCTGCTGATATTCAGATGCTAGAGTTCAATATTGAAGAAAGCAATATGGCCGTGGATTTATTTGGCTGTGATTGCCCTGCTTGTATAAATTCTTTACGAGCAATGCGTGGTGTAACACCTTTAGTTTATTAAGGAGTGGTGACTGGTGAGTGGGGAAGAAAATTTTAGATTTTAGATTTTAGATTTTAGATTGGAGATGACAAAAACAATCCAAAATCCATGACTCCTATTCCCCATTTCCTATTCCCCATTTCCCATTTCCCCTTGAAAAATCAATAACTTCCAGCCCATGTGATCCATGTATGGGATAAACCTATATGCAGAACTTCCTCAGTCATCTCTGGTTCAGAAATGATTGCACCAGTTAAATCTGCATCATAGAGTTCTGATTCTTCGATATTGCTACCAATCAAATTGGCTTTTTGAAGATTAGCACTGCTGAAATCAGCACCACTGATATCTGCTTCACTGAGGTTTGCACCCAGTAGGTTAGCTGACGTTAAATTTGCGGCTCGCAAGTCTGCACGACTGAGGTTAGTTTCCTGGAAATTAACTCTTGTCAAATCAGCACCAATCAAATTTACTTCACTCAAGTTTGCACCTTGCAAATTTGCGCCATTGAGATCGGCATTGGTCAAATTTGCTCTAGATAGATTACATTTACTCAAGTTGGCTTCACTTAAATCAGCACCACTCAAGTCAGCTTCAGATAAATTAACACCAGTTAATTCAGCTTGAGTTAACTGTGCCTGATGCAGAATTGCTCCCTTAAAATTCCGTTTTCCTGATGTATATTGACTCAGGAAGCTATTAGCGTCCATAATTTTACCTCTCTGTGTCTTTAAGTCAGTTCAACTCCTCAAACCACGCAAAAGACAATCGGGTTATACTATTGTGCTAAAGATTTTAGGATTTTTAATCTTTCCTTAATAGAAAGATACTTAACTTAATAGTAAGGACTTAAAAAGTAATAACGTAAGTTGCTAGTTAGGGAAACTGTCAGAATCAGGATTTCCAGGATTGAAGGATAATCAGGATTAAAACTAGGATTTTACAGCAGTTTCCAATTACCCATTACCAGCCTCAACTAGATGACTAGTACAGCTTGGCGCAAGTAAACCCACCATTAAAGTTGGTGAAAAATCTGTGATTTGAAACACTTGTGAAAGGTAGGCGTATTTATGCCGAGAGGTACTAGCAACTTAGGTTAATAGGCAAAAGGTATATTTTTGGTAAAGAGCGATCGCAATCATCATCCCATCATTCTTCTTGATCTTGATTCAGAGGTCACATTCTGAAATTATGATCACAAATCCTTTAGACACGAGTGAGAACACGAGAGCGATCGCCTGGAGAATCTTCAAAAATTGCCCCGCGTTCAATTAAGTCGCGCTTCATAGCTGGAGAAATGCCCTGATTATCTCCAAATATTGCATTTTTAACTGCTGCGCCGCTCAGGTCGGCACCGCTCAGGTCGGCAAGGCTCAGGTTGGCACCGATCAGGTTGGCACGGCTCAGGTTGGCACCGATCAGGTAGGCACGGCTCAGGTTGGCACGGCTCAGGTCGGCATCGCTCAGTTAGGCACCGCTCAGGTTGGCACGGCCCAGGTTGGCACCGCTCAGGTTGGAAACGCTCAGGTGGGCACCGCTCAGGTTGGCACCGCTCAGGT
>NZ_BJCE01000411.1:0-2650 GCF_005402885.1 Sphaerospermopsis reniformis | reverse complement strand
CAAACCTTCACTGGTCATTCTTACTGGGTTGGGTCAGTAGCATACAGCCCTGATGGTCAAACTCTTGCTAGTGCAAGTAATGACAACACTATCAAATTGTGGGATGTAAAAACGGGAAACCTCCTACACACCTTCGTTGGTCACTCTAACTCGGTTTGGTCAGTAGCATACAGCCCTGATGGTCAAACCCTTGCTAGTGGAAGTCGTGACAACACTATCAAACTGTGGGAAGTAAAAACGGGAAACCTCCTACAAATCTTCACTGGTCATTTTCACTGGGTTACGTCAGTAGCATATAGCCCTGATGGTCAAACTCTTGCTAGTGCAAGTAATGACACGACTATTAAACTGTGGGAAGTAAAAACGGGAAACCTCCTACAAATCTTCACTGGTCATTCTCACTGGGTTACGTCAGTAGCATATAGCCCTGATGGTCAAACTCTTGCTAGTGGGAGTGGTGACAAGACTATCAAGATTTGGCGGTTAAAGTAGTCATTGATAGGATTTTATTAGCAATGATCTATTTTATCATCCTGTAAATCCTAAAATCCTGGACATCCTGATTCAGACAATTTTACTAACATATTTCCTCACCATAAATCTATGAATCATAAAGTTTTTTATCTTAACGGTAAAAAAATCAATAACAAACAAACATTTTTAAAACAAGCTGCTGAAGCAATAGAATTTCCTGCATACTTCGGCCATAACTGGGATGCTTTTGATGAATGTATTACCGATTTAACATGGTGTCCGGCTCAAAGATATGTCATATTATATGATCATGCTGATATCTTTGCTCAAGCTAAACCGACCCAATAACAAATAGCATTAGATATTTTAAATTCAGCCCAGGAATACTGGGAAGGTAATAATATTTTTTTAAAATTTTTAACTATTAAAAAATAGCTTGTCTGAATCAGGATAACCAGGATTTGAGGATGTACAGGATTGTTATTTATAGATTATCTGTGAATAATAAAGATATATTCTCTTGTCTGAATCAGGATAACCAGGATTTGAGGATGTACAGGATTGCAGTTTATAGATTGTCTGTAAATATTTAATGATGATAAATTTTGATGCAGATAAAAAATATAATTCCTATTATTCAAAGAAAACCATAAGTGGTCAAAAACATCCTGTTAATCCTTAAATCCTGGATATCCTGATTCAGACAAAATCATCATCCTGAAAATCCTTAAATCCTGGATATCCTGATTCAGACAAAAAATATCTTACCTTATGACTAACAATGATATTCGCAGTCAACTAACTGATATAGCTGAACAATTTCATATTTTTGAATGTACTGCTTGTGCTGATGCTTTGCGTCAATTTCTAAATCATCAAAAAATACCTGGTAAAGAAATTAACTTGTTTACAGGAAGTACAGAAGATCCTTTCTGTAATATTTATCATGAAATTCTACAACAAAATATCTCCATTAATGGTAGACATTATGCTATTGCAGTAGAAATTGATGGACAAGAAC
The DNA here is from genome assembly GCF_005402885.1 of Sphaerospermopsis reniformis. Classification (NCBI taxonomy): domain Bacteria; kingdom Bacillati; phylum Cyanobacteriota; class Cyanophyceae; order Nostocales; family Aphanizomenonaceae; genus Sphaerospermopsis; species Sphaerospermopsis reniformis. Next base: position 1,155 of record NZ_BJCE01000411.1, on the reverse strand, counting down.
TAATTTTTGATAACATTCACCCCGAAGGCATTTCTAGGGTAAACTGGATAAATAACTTTTATTGTGTTATCCAAGACTTAGGTGGGGAATTTCAAATTACTGAAACAGAATTTTAACCAGAGGAATATTATGTTAGATTTATACGATTTAATCCGCAACATCCAAAAACGTCCAGCAATGTATTTAGGACGTTCAACTATATCTAACCTGCGTACATTTATAGCTGGTTACAGTTTTGCACGTCGTCAAATGCAAATACCGCAAACTACACAAGAACAGGAATTTTCAAATTTTCAAACTTGGATAAAACAAAAATATAATGTTGCTTATAATCAAACGTGGGATCAGATTATTCTCTTTTTCTCTAAAGATGAAAACTCTGCTTTTGAAGAATTTTTTAACTTGTTTGATGAGTTTATAAACAATGATTCTCTGTCTCAATCACAAGATAGTATAAAAGTCAGTTCAAGAAAATAGTCTGAATCAGGATAACCAGGATTTGAGGATGTACAGGATTGTTATTTTTAGATTGTCTGTGAAGATTGAATAATTATAAATTCTGATTCAGATAAAAGATATATTCCCTATCATTATCATTAACAAAAAACCATAAATAAATGGTCAAAACCATCCTGCAAATCCTTTAATCCTGGATATCCTGATTCAGACATTATTAACTAATACTCCAATCTTCTAAATGCAAATTTGGCACTTTTTCAAAATCCTTCCAATTACGAGTAACTAAAATCCCATCGACTGATAAAGTAATTGCAGCAATGCGTAAATCTTGAGTACCAACGCGGATTTTTTGCTTAACTAATTCAGTGTAAATATTACCCGCAGCTTCGGTAAATTGTAGGACATTTAGACTATTTATGTCTTCTAATGTATCCTCTAACCTAGCATAAGGTAAAACTAATTCATTTGCTGATTCGCACCTGTTAATAATATTCAGTCTTCCCCGTAGTTGTTCTGTAGCGGTGATAATAGTTATGGCAATAACTTCAGGATTAAACATGGTTAATTGCCAGGGGAAACGCATCTTATCAATAAGGACAATTTAATCTCAATAATGACCTGAAAATTCGCATTAACGTCTACTTATTGACAATAATTTAAACCATCACGATGACTCTGAAAAAATCAATCAAACGA
>NZ_BJCE01000410.1:0-2658 GCF_005402885.1 Sphaerospermopsis reniformis | reverse complement strand
CATGCCTTTTTATTGATTAAATGTAATTTATTTGACATTAATTTCAGAAAAATATTTTAGCGTTGCCTGTTTTGGGCTTGGCGATCGCTCGAATAATACCCGACTTCACAAAATCGCGTTGCTCCCCAGTCCCCTGGTGTAGAAGGGGATTTTTTGTATCAAAGCAGTAAATTTAGGTGCTTAACAGCTTAGAAATAAATTCCAATTAAATTGATAACTGACAACCGACAACTAGATAAGTCCCAAAAAGCGTTTATTTTTTTGGTAATAGCGGTTTATGTACCCAAGTTTAGGTTTAATATTTTTACATAGGTTTTTTGTAGAGGATAGTAATTTATGATAACAGCAACACAACAACAAGAAATCCTGAATTTACGGGCATTGAATTTAACTCCTAAACAAATAGCTCGAAAACTAGGTATCAAAGTATCAGAAGTCAATGCAGTGATTAAAAATCAAGTAGAACAAACGATATCGGATAGATTAGCTTCAGGAGAATTAGACCCTATATATCAGTGTTTAGCAAGTGAGAATCTTGTCCAATTGTTATCAATAATCCCAGCAGACAACAGCATCAAAAATCTGTTGACAAACATCATACCCGTAAAGAAAAATGATATTAATAGCGGTTTAGGATTAGTAGTTATTGCCAGGGAATCTAGATACAATAAAATCACCTTTTGTAGTTACCTTTTAGATATATGGTGCTTGGGTGTTAAAGATGCCATGCCACCACGTACAGTAGATACAATAAAGTTTAAAGAAGCTGTAGCAGCATTATTTGATTTATTTCCCGGAAAACCGCAAGAGATTCCCCTTGAAGTTGCCCAAGGGATGATATTTAGTGCTTGTGAATATGCAGATAGCTTAGGATTTCAACCACACAAAGACTTTGAGAAATCACGAGCGCACATTGGAGAATGGGATGGAACAATACGTATTGAATGTGGTCGTAACGGGAAACCATTTTATGTCAGTGGTCCCCACGATAACCCCACAAAAATTATGGAAACATTGAAGAAAAGCAGGGGTGAAGGTAATTTTGATTTTATGTTTGGTTCAGACCCTGTTGAAGATGATTTTTGGTAAACTTAATCTTTGTAATTTTGGCAAGCATGATATCAAATGACTTGCCAATGACAAGCAATAATTATTCGTAAGTATTCAGCTGTCAGCCGTAGATTAAAAAAACATAAATACCAGTTAAATTAATATTATTTACTATTGCCTCACTGGATAAAACAACCCATCACTAATCTGAAATTTCCATCCTAAACTGCTAGGGTCACGATTCCTAGACCAGCTAATAAATTCCTTTTCGCTTTTGGTTTCCCATTCATTCATTAAACTCTGTTGTGTCACCCCTAACCGCATGGCTAAATTCTCCGGTGCAAAAGAATTGATTTCTACTGGTTGCTGATATTGGTATGGATACGCTGAACGCCGGGGTCTAGAGTTACCACCACTGTATCTGCCAGAAGCAAGCGATCGCTCAATCTTTTCTAAGTGCCTAGCTAAAGTTTCCAATTTGCTGGACAGCAGTTCATCTTGTTTACAGAGGTGAGTAGAGAGTGATTCTAGTTTATTTTCTACCTGCTGTAACTCGGTAACTGGTAAATCTACGCTGCTATCAAACTGTGCTATCACTTCCTGTAATGCTTCCAGTAACGCCGTTGTGTGTCCTTCGCGGTGGATTTTTGATAGTTGCCGTACTACAGGAATTAGTACATTTGGCACGCGGATCATCTCGCTGGGCGGGGTTTTCTTGATAGTCATGATATCTGTGCTTGATATCGAATATTGTAACGGAAATGGTAAATTTCTTTGCTTGTATTTTGCCAACACAAATTTTTCTGCTGTACTAAGTTGAAGCTGTTGTGCATTTAATTTGTATAAACCTAGCGGGAAGATGCCCGCTCTCAACATGAGAATTATAAAAGCTGCTTAACAGCTGATGCTAAGACAGCAGGGGGAGCAGGGGGAGCAGGGGGAGCAGGGGATGCAGGGGGGGATTAGTGATTTCGCAACCAAGGTGATGGATTATTAATCATATTCACCAAACCTGATAAAACTTGGTTGTAGCTTGAATAAATTTCTCGTCCTACTTCTACATTCATGTAGTTGCATTTGACAGCAAATTCAATCCAAGTCTGTGTTTCGGCGGCTTCAGCTTCACAGTCATTTAGTTTAGCAATGAAAGCTGCTTCATAACGCCTTTTTCTCCATGCTTCAGCTAAATTGGCACAAACAGAACGTGAGGATCTACGAATTTGATCAGTTAACGAATATCTCTCCTCCACAGGGAACTTCTTTGATAGCTCAAAAATTTTCATTGCTGCTTCAAAGGCAATTTTGTAAATTCCCAAATCTTTATGATCTTTGATTGCTTCTTTATTCATTGTTTTACCTCCCCTGCTTCCCCTTCTTCCCCTGCTTCCCCTTCTTCCCCTGCCCCCCCTTCTTTCCCTTCCCCCCCCTCCCTCCCCTCCACCGCCACCCATCCCCTTCTCTCGATCCCGCAACACCGCAACAACCTGGTGTCACGTCTCCTCCAACTGCCCGTTGGTATAGCCAGTAGCGGTGGCACTCCGGTGGAGTGTCCGGCTGTATATTGTTAAACCACGCCTCGTATTTCTGTGAAGTCTGCGATCGCTGCCC
>NZ_BJCE01000409.1:0-2665 GCF_005402885.1 Sphaerospermopsis reniformis | reverse complement strand
CGAAGCATTCGGAAAATAACCTGTGATAAAAATTGATAATTTATCGCCCGAATGCTTCGCCCTTACAGGAAAATAACCTGTGATAAAAATTGATAATTTATCGCCCGAATGCTTCGCCCTTACAGGAGTCAGGAGGAGGTTTGAAAATTTCTTTGCCCTCTCTGGAAATCTCAAAAAATGCACGCTTTTTCAGCTATACCCTTGAAAAACCTTGCACTTATTTTTGTGTTTATCACCCTCTAACCTTTGATATCTCTGGGTTTTACATTTATTCAGCATCCCCTAAATTAATGTCAGAAGTAGGGGATCTTTGAGTTATGCTATACTAACTTAAACGTAGTCGTTATGAGTTTGTATACTAGTATGACAAATTCCAAAGTAGAAAACACAGTAGAAAACTTAGTAATTATCGGTTCTGGACCCGCTGGTTACACCGCAGCTATCTATGCAGGAAGGGCAAATTTAAAACCCGTAGTATTTGAAGGTTTCCAAGCAGGTGGTTTACCAGGAGGCCAACTCATGACAACCACCGAAGTTGAGAACTTCCCAGGTTTTCCCCAAGGTATCACCGGACCAGACTTGATGGATAACATGAAAGCCCAAGCAGAACGGTGGGGCGCAGAATTATATACTGAAGATGTGATATCAGTTGATTTGAGTCAACGTCCTTTTACTATCCGTTCCCAAGAAAGGGAAGTAAAAGCCCATAGTTTAATTATCGCTACTGGTGCAACAGCTAAACGCTTAGGTTTACCAAGTGAACATCAATTTTGGAGTCGGGGAATTTCCGCTTGTGCTATATGTGATGGTGCAACTCCTCTATTTCGTAATACGGAGTTAGGGATTATTGGTGCGGGAGACTCAGCAGCAGAAGAAGCTATTTATTTAACTAAATATGCTTCTTTGGTGCATTTGTTAGTGCGTTCTGATAAAATGCGGGCTTCTAAAGCTATGCAAGACAGAGTTTTGAGTAACCCGAAAATTAAAATACATTGGCACACCGAAGCAGTAGATGTAATTGGTGAAGAAAGTATGAATGGTGTGCAAGTGCGTAATAATCAAACCGGGGAAGAAAGCACTATTCCCGCTAAAGGTTTATTTTACGCCATTGGTCACAAGCCCAATACAGAGTTATTTCAGGGACTATTAGAACTGGATGAGGTGGGGTACATTATCACTAAACATGGTGGTGTAGAAACCAGTTTAGAGGGTGTATTTGCAGCCGGTGACGTGCAAGACCATGAATTTAGACAAGCGATTACAGCAGCAGGTACTGGTTGTATGGCGGCCATGTTAGCGGAAAGATGGTTATCATCAAAGAATTTAATTCATGAGTTCCATCAAACCCAAATTCAAGGAACAACACCCCACCCAGAAACCCAGAAAGCAGAAACAGCAGCAGAATTTAATTTACAAGCAACAAGGCATAATGGGGGTTATGCTTTAAGAAAATTATTCCATGAGAGCGATCGCTTGTTGTTGGTAAAATATGTGTCTCCTGGTTGTGGCCCTTGTCACACCTTGAAACCGATATTAAATAAAGTCGTCGATGAATTTGATGGTAAGATTCACTTTGTTGAAGTTGACATTGACCAAGATCGAGACATAGCGGAGAATGCCGGTATCATAGGAACACCGACGGTACAGATATTTAAGAATAAGGAATTGGTAAAAGAAGTGAAAGGTGTAAAACAGAAAAGTGAATATCGACAGTTGATAGAAAGTAATTTGTAGGGACTGGGGACTGGTGACTGGTGACTGGTGACTGGTGACTGGGGAATGGGTAATAAATTTTATTTTTACCAATTACCAATTACCAATTACCAATTACCAATCACCAAACAAACAATATGATAACTATTCAAACCAAAGAATCTAAATTATGATTCAAGCTTTACCTGAAACTAAATTAATAACTTTTGCCGAGTTTATAGAGTGGTATCCAGATACAGGAGTTCGCTATGAATTATATGATGGAGTAATTGTAGAAATGACACCACCAGTAGGAGAACATGAAGAAATTATTGGCTTTTTAGTTGAAGAAATAGTCACAGAATATAAACGTCTAAAACTTCCTTATTTCATTCCTAAAACAGCTTTTATCAAACCACCAGAAAAAGAATCAGGATACTTACCAGATATAATATTGTTAAATCGTTCTAATTTAATTAATGAACCTTTATGGAAAAAATCATCTACAATTAGTGAATCAGCTTCAATTCCTTTAGTAGTTGAAGTTGTCAGTACAAACTGGCGTGATGATTACCATAAAAAACTTGCTGACTATGAGGAAATGTGTATTGCAGAATATTGGATTGTAGATTATGCTGCTTTAGGTGGTAGAGTGTTTATTGGCAATCCTAAACAACCAACTATTTCAATTTATCAACTGATAGAAGGAGAATATCAAGTTAGTCAATTTAGAGATGATGATTTAATAATATCACCAACTTTCCCAGAGTTAAAATTAACTGCTAATCAAATTTTTCAAGCTAGTTTGTAAGAGTGTAGATTATAATATAATTTTCATGCAAGTATAGCAGGGTAAGCTCATCTAATTTGGTATAAAATGAACTTGACAAAAGAAACAAGATAAGCAGCAGCGAGCAGAGAAAAATTTGACTTGACATGGGAGCAAAAGAAGTGAGATGAGGAGATAAGCTCC
>NZ_BJCE01000408.1:0-2679 GCF_005402885.1 Sphaerospermopsis reniformis | reverse complement strand
TCTGAATTTATCTGTGTAGGCAGGCAAGAGGCAATAGTTCGACTTCGCTCACCAACCAGGCACTCATGCAAAAGGCTTTTAGAGAATTTTGGTGTACGGAGTTTTTTTCAATAATCAAATAGGAGTCTTATATTGTTGCTTGACTATTATTGTGTTCCTATTCAATCAATAACACGATAGCTAGATACTGTCCATCTAATTTTATAATTATAATAATTGGAAGTGCTTATACTTCTTTAACTTATTCAGATTGTAAGCTAAATATCCGATAGCAATTTCCAAGTTGTTAACTTACCTTTTCTCATTTCCAATATCCTGATTATTACAAGTATAGATTTAAATAATCAACTTAGTTCCCCGACTTCTATGATTAATATATCATTAATTGACAATATCAAAAAAAATCGAGGATCTTAATTTATCCTAAGTTTGCAGTTTTCCAACTTGCTAAATCTGCTAAGGATCTATCTCGATAACGTCCATATTTTTCGGGTTTACTTTTTATTTTCACACCCAAATCTGGTACAATACCAAAATTAGGTGGCATGGGTTGAAAATGCTTAGGTGCAGCAGAACTGATAAACTCAAACAAAGACCCCATCATGGTAGTATTTGGTAATATTAAAGGTTCTTTTCCTAAAGCTATTCTCGCTGCATTTGTTCCCGCTAACCAACCACCAGCAGATGCAGCAGTATAACCTTCTGTTCCTATTAATTGTCCTGCTGCTAATAAAGTATGACGTGCTTTAAATTGCAAAGTGGGTAACATTAATTGGGGTGCATTTAGAAAAGTGTTGCGGTGCATAACTCCCAATCTGACAAACTCGGCATTTTCTAAACCGGGAATCATTCTAAAAACTCGTTTTTGTTCACCCCAACGTAAGTTAGTTTGAAAACCCACCATATTCCACAGTTGACCGGCTTTATCTTCTTGACGCAACTGCACCACCGCATAGTTACGATCTCCGGTTCTACTATCAGTTAAACCCACTGGTTTAAGGGGACCATATCGCATAGTATCTTCCCCTCTTTGTGCCATTTCTTCTATTGGTAAACAAGCTTCAAAAAATTTCGCTGTTTCTCTTTCAAAGTCCTTTAATTCTGTTTGTTCTGCTTGACGTAGTTCTTCCCAAAATTGTAAATACTGCTCTTTATTCATGGGACAATTAAGATAAGCTGCTTCACCTTTGTCATACCGGGAAGCCATAAAAGCGATCTCTTTATTAATAGAATCACCTAAAACAATTGGACTGGCAGCATCAAAGAAATTAAGATATTCCATCCCCGTAAAACGCTGTAAATCTGCGGATAAATCGGGGCTGGTTAAAGGTCCAGAAGCTAATACTACAATACCTTCAGGAATTTCTTTAACTTCACCTCTGCGGAAATCAATTAAAGGATGATTTGCTAAAGTTTGGGTTAAGTCTTCTCCAAATACTCCCCTATCAACTGCTAAAGCACCACCAGCAGGAACAGCGTGTTCATCAGCTTTAGAGATGATAATAGAACCGAGTTGACGGAGTTCTTCGTGTAATAAACCTGCTGCGCGATCGCTTGCCATTGCACCGAAGGAGTTACTACATACCAACTCGGCTAAATTTTCGGTATGATGGGCAGGACTGAAGCGTTTGGGGCGCATTTCATGAAGGATGACAGGAACTCCCGCTTGTGCTATTTGCCATGCTGCTTCTGTTCCTGCAAGTCCACCGCCTATTACTTGTATGGGTTGTTGTGTCATAGTTGTTTTTTGTAATTACTTGGTTTAGTTAAATATATTTGAAAATTGTTGAAAACCAGGCTATATGAGCATTTTTAGCTTACCTCAAAGGGGTAGTTTTGCAATCCGATTAAGCCACTCTTCTGCACTGGATACTGCCCAAATTAGCAATAGTTCCTCAATAATGACTTCAAGCGGTAACTTACGAGAAACAATGATAACGCCTGTACTTTGCTTCTTGGTAATAAACTGTGCAAACTCTGATGGCATTGTTTTACGATCATGGCTGACAAGGATACGCCCCTGCTGTGCAGCCATTTCCAATACTTCTGAATCTTTTACACCTTCTAAGCCAGCAACAAAGGCAGTTTGAAAATCAATGCTGGGTTCTCGTCGCAGAACTCCCGTTACAATAGACTGATTTAAATCAGCATCAGCTTGATAGCCAATATTCACAATTTCACCTGCTCTCTTGCTGTTTTCGCTGCCTTGAGTTTGTCATATAAAATAGGATCACTGGTTTGTAATGGTTGAGGCATAGCATCAAAAGCCGCTTCCTCATCTGCCAAGTAAGTATCAATCTCAGCGCGGTTAGCTAGATAAAACGTGATTCCTCCATAAACCTGTTCTAGCGTTAGCAGAGGAAAAGATTGAACGATACTTTCAGGTGATAAGCCTTTTCGGAAAGCATAGACAATCGAATCTAGAGAAATCCGTGTTCCTTCCACCCAATATCCATCGTTCCGATACTCTACGTAAGTTTTAGCTGCTATAACTGACATAAATTTACTCACTGGTCTAGCTATTTATAATCATAATATGATTTGTTTTTTTAAACTTTCAGGAATATAAGTAGACATTGGAAAATTTGCCAGAGAGTATTATCATCTAATTTATCTAAAGCTGCTATTTCCGCTTGAAATTCCTCTGGTACATCATTTCATGTTGGTGGACTACCTTTT
>NZ_BJCE01000407.1:0-2684 GCF_005402885.1 Sphaerospermopsis reniformis | reverse complement strand
AGTGTGCATTTTTTGGGATTTCAAGAGATGGCAAAGAAATTTTCAAATCTCCTCCTGACTCCTGACTCCTGACTCCTGACTCCTGACTCCTATGCCCTCACGGAAAGACTTTCTCAGCAACCCCTAAGTAAGAGTAGCTCCATTTTGGCGTGTTTTGTTGATATAGTTGGGATAATCTGTAATTTGGTAACGTTTAGCCTTAAATGCAGCATTTGTATAAGTTTGCCAAAACCAGATGTTGGTATCTACAAAAAAAATGTCACTTTGCTGTGGGGTATCAGTTTTGATATCTATGATATCAGCTTGAATAATCGCCATACTTCAAAAACTTGCAGCCATATCTGTTATCACCGTATCCACAGCATTACGATATTTTTCATCAGAGTAATAACGTTTAGCTCTAGTCATTACGTGATTAATAACATCCCATCCATCAGCATTGAGAGAAGTAAATTCAAGCAACTGATTTAACTTCTCTGCTGGGATATCTTTTAACAATTGACCAAATGCAAAATTCACAAATGGAGATGCAAAAACCTTCACCCCTGCAAAATCTAATTCCACAGTTTCATCACTTAGTAAACGTGAATGAATCTGATCATATAACTTTTGTCCACCATCAGCAGTGATGGCATACTCACCAACTATATTGTAAACTTTATACATCATGTCCTTATCTCCCTCTCTCTAGAGCTTCAGCTTCTTGAGTTTAGGAACTTCTGAAGCTAAACAGTAGTATTTTTCATCACATCGAAAAGCTATATTGACTAGCGTTCCCGAAAAGTTAGTACAAACGTTTTCGTATTCAACTCCATTATCTGCTATATAAAACCTAGACAAAACTAGACTTTACTTTCTACTTCAACGGGAGCATGGGAGCAGTTATCCCTCAGTAGACTTTCACGCCTTAGCCAGACGCGATAAATTAATTGCAGCGTTTAGATCCCTATCTATCTCAAAACCGCAGTTCTCGCAGCAATAAATTCTTTCGGATAAAGAAAGATTTTCTTTTTTATGCCCACAACGAGAACAGGTTTTGCTTGATGGATAAAATCTATCAGCAATTATAATTTCACAGCCAAATTTTTTAGCTTTATATTCTAGCTGACGCTTAAACTCATAAAATCCACAATCAGCTATTGCTTGAGCTAATTTATGATTTGACAACATCCCTGAAACATTTAAATCTTCTACTACTATCTTGGCGTGGTTTTTGCATAAGTAAGTAGTAAGTTTATGAAGAGTGTCTTGTCGCAGGTTTGCTATTCTTGCATGATGTCTAGCTAGTTTAATTTTAGCTTTGTGTTTATTATTTGAACATGAAGCCTTTCTGCAATAGACTTTGGATAATCTTTGCAGTTTAGCTAAATTCTGTTTATAGTGTTTAGGGTTAGGGAAAGTAACACCAGTGCTTAGTGTAGCTAGTTCCTTTACTCCCAAATCAACACCAACAATAGTATAGTTTTTAATAGTTGGTTGACATTCTTGTTCATAAGAAAAGGCTATATACCAACTATCGGCAGTTCTAGAAATAGTAATGCTTTTGCAAGTAGTATGAGGCAATCCTTCATAAGTTTTTACCCATCCAATTGTTGGTAGTTTTATTGATATACCACCTACAGGAATTGGTTTACCACCAGCATCAATTGTAAAACTATCATTTTTCCCTTTCTTTTTGAAGTTAGGATATTTAGACCTTCCTTGAAAGAATCTCTGAAAAGCTTCACCTAAACTGTCAAAAGCGTATTGAGTGATTTTCTGGCAAATACCCTTTTCTTTAATCCATGCCAATTCAGGTTTTACATGATTATTAAAGAATTTTTTGAGGATGTATTTGTTTGGCTTTAATCCATCTTTATGCAAAGAAGCCCAAGTAGCTAAACCCCAATTATAGGTAAACCTTGCTATACCAGCGTGTTTAGCCATTAATATTTCTTGAGTTTTATTTAACTTGAGTTGTGTTTTGATGGATAAAAGCATTTGCTGATGTCAACACTATACTTTATTATTTAATTCTGACACATTTTGCCTAATTTTTTAGTCAACTTATTCCATGTATACGTCAAATACTTGTAGTTTTGTATACATTTATATAGGTTTGTCTAGTAAATTGTCAACTTAGGACAAGCTCCTATATTGACATAGCTGTCATTACTGAAAATCATCAAGTTTCCATGATTTTTTTTGACAAATTCTTGTAGTATGTGTAAACCCTCACCTTATCGGACACCTTGCTGTTTGGTGCTATTTCCCGGCTCAAATGCCCACTTTAAAGCCTCAATAGATGTCATTGCTGCATTTTCGGGTAAAGTACGAACACTATTAGGGATACCAATCCCAAAGTCAACCACCGTTAACTGAAGAGTACCTGAAGTAGTGTAATGTTGACCGCAGCTAAATACACCTATGGGAGAATTGCATAGTATCCACATAAAGAACTAGTGGTTCATTTTTGGTAATTACTAATGACAAAATAACTCCAAGTAATTATGATTTTCTAGAATTTTTACCATTAGATGTAAATAATACTAGATTTCATAACCACAGTTATTATTACTTAGGGGTTGCTGAGAAAGTCTTTCCGTGAGGGCATAGGAGTCAGGAGTCAGGAGTCAGGAGTCAGGAGGAGATTTGAAAATTTCTTTGCCATCTCTTGAAATCCCCAAAAATGCACACTTTTTCCG
>NZ_BJCE01000406.1:0-2694 GCF_005402885.1 Sphaerospermopsis reniformis | reverse complement strand
ACTGGGGACTGGGGACTGGGGACTGGGGACTGGGGACTGGGGACTGGGGACTGGGGACTGGGGACTGGGGACTGGGTAATCAATTTTATAAGAAAATGGGCTGAAAACCCTTGAGGTTGAGTTTTGGAGGGTGGCGGAAAAGTTTTAGCTATTTTGACTTTCAAACCTACCTTCCGCACCCTAAACTGTCACACAACGAAGATTGACCGTTTGGGGATTTGAGATTGGCGAACTGCTTGCAGCAGCGCTTCGCTATCGCCACGTAAGATTATTTCATTTACCCGTCTTCCTTGTCTGGTAAAGGATACAGAGTTTCCAAATAAGAAATTAATTTTGCACAGGTACTTACCAATTACCAATTACCAATTACCAATTACCAATTACCAATTACCAATTACCAATTACCAATTACCAACTACCAACTACCAATTACCAATTACCTCTGGATGTGCTGCTAACCAATGGTCAATATCCCAAAGTAACTGTTGGGGAATTTCCCAGGGGAAAAGGTGGGCGGTATTGGGGTAACATTGCCAATGAGAGTTTGTAAGGTGTTTTGCTGTTTCTAAGCTAGAATCAGCTGTAATGTGACGGTCTTCAGATCCAGCCAGTACCAAACTCGGACATGAGATTTTTTCCAAGTCTGAAAGTCGATTGTAACCTGCTTTAATGGCGCTATAAAGAGCGCGAGCAGCATAGCTAGAGGTTTGTAAATAAGCTTGTAGGGCTTCCCTGGCAATGTAACCGTAAGCGGTGGGTGTATGTTGTTGAATTAAATAACGAAAGAGCGATCGCTTGCCAAAAGTTTCAATATTCCAAGACCAACCAGGTTTAATATAGTTTAATATTCCCGCTACACCAGTATAAAGATTATCTTGCCAAGAGATAGGCGGATGATTGCCCCAAGGTCTAGCTGAGGTGGCGATTAAAATCATTCCTGTGACTCGCTGTGGTAAACGCAATGCTAATTCCATCGCCAAAATGCCACCCAGTGACCATCCCAATACAAGGCATTTTTCTATCTGAAAACGGTCTAGGAGAGCTTCTAAATCGTCCAAATGGTCTTGCATATCAAAATTGATATTGCAGCGGCTTTTACCGTATCCGCGCAAATCTGGGGCAATGGTTTGAAAACGTTTTGATAGATGATGAGTAAAAACAGAAAGACTACGGCCAGAACCAGGATGTCCGTGTAAACCGAGTATGGGAAATCCTTGACCTTGGATGTAAACGTTAAGAGGTAATTTATAATTCATAATTCATAATTCATAATTCATAGGGAATAGGAAATGGGTAATTGGTAAAAGTCTTTCCCAGTCCCCAGTCCCCAGTCCCCAGTCACCTGTTAGCTGTCACCTCTCTCCAAAATACTCTCAATTTCTGATAACTGAACAGGTCCAGTCACATTCTTGCTATTGATAATAAAAGAAGGTGTACCAGAAAGACCCAATTTATAAGCCATTTGTAAGTCTTGTTGAATTGCTTTATCTGCTAAATTGCGATCGCGTTTAAATTGTGCTAAGTCTAAATTGAGATTTTTCGCAATATCTAAATATAAACTTTCTCCCAGTTGTTTTTGATTCGTAAACAAAGCATCATGATATTGCCAAAATTTACCTTGTTGATATGCTGCCCAAGCTGCTTTAGCTGCTGGTAATGCTTGGTCATGAATTTGCACCAAAGGGAAATGTTTATAAACTAAGGTGAATTGATTAGGATATTTTGCTAATAAATCTTTGAGAGTTTTATTTGCTTCGGCACAATAGGGACATTCAAAATCAGAAAATTCAATTAATACAGTTTTTAATTGAGTCGAACCTGTGGTGGGAAAATCGCCTATGATAGCTTTAGTATTTGTTCTGAAATCTTGTAAAAATCCCTGTCTTGCTTGTTGAACTTTTTGTTGCTGTTCTTCCTGATATGCTTGCACACTTTCGATAATTGCTTTGGGATTTCGACGGATAATTTCTAATACTTGCTGTTCTAGTTTGGGGTCAATTTTCGTGTCAGCTTGGGCTGGAAGTGACCAGCTAATAGTCAAAAATATTAAGCTGGTAATTGCCAAAATGCGGAGTTTGTGAAAAATTTTCATCATGGTAATATCTTATGCGGATAGATAAACACTTTCTTAGATTACTAGATATTGGTGATAATGATAGCATGATACAAAAAAATTATTTTTGGTAATTTCGATGGGTATTTTTTAGGGTATAATATATTAAATTTATATCATCAGTAATGCACACAGATACAATATTTTACCAGATTTTTCTCACTTTCCATACTTTACTATTTGAACTTCTGGGAGAACCGACAGAAAAAGCAGAAGGTTACAAATTCACATCTGTAGAAGTGAAGGAAAAAGCCTTTAGATTTGATGGTATATTTATGCCAGATAGTGGAGAAAAACCGATTTATTTTGTGGAGGTGCAATTTCAACCAAAACAGGAATTTTACTGGGAATTTATTACAGAAATCAACATTTACCTCAATCAATATAAACCTCAGCAAGATTGGCAAGCGGTGGCTTTGTTTGCTAAACGTAGTTTAGATGTGGAAGTATTAACTAATTAGGGGTTGCTGAGAAAGTCTTTCCGTGAGGGCATAGGAGTCAGGAGTCAGGAGTCAGGAGTCAGGAGAAGATTTGAAAATTTCTTTGCCATCTCTTGAAATCCCAAAAAATGCACACTTTTT
>NZ_BJCE01000405.1:0-2706 GCF_005402885.1 Sphaerospermopsis reniformis | reverse complement strand
GTCTCAATTCAATACTTGATATCACCGTATTATATATCAAGTAGTTGATTTTTTCCTAAAAATATATTGATTTTTGTCAATATAAGTATAGTTTTGTCTATGAAATTGTCAACTTAGGACTTGCTCTCCGTATTTAGTCGCACCCGCTCTTCGGGTTACGATATGGATATGGCAACAATAGAAATCTTCGGCGTTCCCCACGCTTATGAGTTAACGGCTCCCACCTCTTACCCTCATGCTTTAGTGTTTATCCACGGTTGGCTCAACAGTCGTGGATACTGGCAACCTGTGATTTCTCGCCTATCAGTTGATTTTCAGTGCTTGTCTTATGATTTGCGAGGTTTTGGTGAATCTCAGTCTCAGGCAAAATTTGATTTTAATCACAGCCGAAACGCCCAAAAACTGCACAAACTAAAGCTCAATTCCACCACAGATCCTAAATTAGTTAGCTATACTGCTGATTCTCTGTATTCTCCTGCCTCATACTCTCAAGATTTAATAGCTCTGCTGGAAGTTCTCAATCTCAAGAGTGTTTGGCTCATTGGTCATTCTTTGGGAGGTACTATTGCTCTATGGACAGCATCTCAATTACCTGACCGTGTTAAAGGAGTTATTTGTATTAATGCTGGTGGTGGAATTTATCTTAAAGAAGCATTTGAGCAGTTTCGCTCAAAGGGTCAAAAATTTCTCCAAGTTCGGCCACGCTGGCTTTACCAAGTGCCTTGGATTGATTTGCTCTTTACCAGAGCCAGTGTATCACGTCCTTTAGACCGTTTTTGGGCGCGTCAACGAATTATTGATTTTGTTGTTGCCGATCCAGAAGCTGCACTAGGAACGCTTTTAGACTCTACAACAGAGGAAGAAGTGAACCGCTTACCTCAGTTAGTTTCACAAATAAAGCAACCAGTTTATTTTTTAGCTGGTGCGGATGACAAGCTTATGGAACCCAAATATGTACGCCATTTAGCCAGCTTCCATAGGCTGTTCCAATACGTTGGTAATAATTTTATTGAAATTCCTAATTGTGGACATCTGGCAATGTTAGAACAACCAAATGCCGTTGCTGATCATATTCGGTCATTAGTCATTAGTCATTAGGGTTTGCTGAAAAAGTCCCTTCGTTGAGGCAGGGAATAGGGAATAGGGAATAGGGAATAGTTTTAGCTATCTGTTATCCCCAGATTTTCTAATTTATCAGACCCAAAATGCACAGTTTTTAAGGTATACCCTTCAAAAATCTTGCACTTTCTTTTCTCCTGATCAGCCTCAAACCTTTGATTTACGAGTATTTTGGGTTTATTCAGCAACCCCTCATTAGTCATTAGTCATTGGGCATTGGGCATTGGGCATTGGGCATTGGGCATTGGGCATTGGGTATTGGGTATTGGGTATTGGGTTATTCATCTTCCCCTGCCTCCTGCCTTCTAATACAACTGCATGACTTGGGTTAAAGGCAGTCGAGAATGAACGCCCAAGGTGAGAGAAGATGTATGTCCACGGGAAAGATGATCAGCCGCTGCACAGCCGATCATGGCGGCGTTGTCAGTACAGAATTTTAAGGGCGGGAATAGGACTTGGAGATTATTCTCGGCCGCCGCAGCTTGTAAATGCTTTCTGAGTCCACTGTTGGCCGCTACACCTCCACCTACGGCAATTGTATTTAAACCATAGTCACGAGCGCAGGCGATCGCTCTTTTGGTTAAGGCTTTGGCTATTGTTTCTTGAAAACTGGCTGCAATATCCGCTACGGGCAATTGTCCACCATCTTTTTCTAACTGCTGCACTAACCTTAATACAGCCGTTTTTAAACCGCTAAAACTGCCATCATAGGGATGATAACCCCCACCTGGTAGGGAAATTCTTCCTTCTGGTAATACAAAAGCTTGGGGATCACCTGTCTGCGCCAATTTATCAATCACAGGTCCGCCGGGATATCCCAACTTTAATAATCTTGACACTTTATCAAAAGCCTCACCCGCCGCATCATCACGGGTTTCTCCTAGAGTTTCGTAATTACCACAATCTTTAACATAAATCAAGCTTGTATGTCCGCCTGAAACGAGTAAGCTAAGAAATGGGGGGTCTAAATTGGGTTGTGCTAGGTAAGTAGCATAGATATGACCTTCCAGGTGATGAACTCCCAAAAATGGTTTTTCATGCACCATAGCCAGGGTTTTGGCAGCCGTTAACCCTACCAACAATGCTCCTACCAGTCCAGGCGCACAAGTGGCGGCAATCCCGTCAATTTGTCCCCAGTTCATTGCGCTTTCATCGAAAGCTTGGGCTATTGCCTGATTAATTATTTCTAAATGTTGCCTTGAAGCTACCTCTGGAACTACCCCACCATACTGCTGATGGACGGGAATTTGCGAGGCTATGATACTGCTGCACACTTGACGATTCTTGACAATTGCCACAGCAGTTTCATCACAACTTGTTTCGATCGCTAAAACTGTGGTCATGGTGATTAGTGATTGGTGACTGGGGACTGGGGACTGGGGACTGGGGACTGGGGACTGGTGACTGGTGACTGGGGACTGGGGACTGGTGACTGGTGACTAGGGACTGCGGACTGGTGACTGGGGACTAGAGAGGAAGAGCACATGTCGGGCCTGCTCACACATTCAGCAATCTCCGACTCCTTCCTCTCCTTGACACATCAACACCCCTTACAACTCTATACGCTACGAACCATCACTACACTAC
>NZ_BJCE01000404.1:0-2709 GCF_005402885.1 Sphaerospermopsis reniformis | reverse complement strand
ACCTTTTCGCTTTTTTTGATTGTTCCTACAGGTGTTAATAATTCCTCTAGGTATTCTTTAGCAAATTGATCGTGAGTTTGTCGAGTCATTTGATGATATTGAAAATCACATTTTTCCAAAAATCACACTAAACATGAAAAATATTGTATAATAATCATGTTACTATAAAAGTATACTTTTAATAGTAGTTAACGACAAGAAGTAAAACAAATATTACAATCAATCGAATGACTGGGATCTGTTGTTGAATATTTAAACCGCATAAACTTTAATCATTAGCAATAGATTGATTTAGTTCTTCCATGAGGATTTTTCCAGCACCGAAGCTGTTATCAGGAGTTGCTAGGTAATATGTTTTGAATGGTTCTAAGGGAGAAATATCTTCTGTAGAGTCTAACTCTTCTGCAAGAATGCGAATTAATTTGAGTTTTTCGGATGCTGAAAGTTGTTGAATTGATGGTAGTAATTCGGTTAGTGTCATATTTTGCTTGTGGTAAGAGTTATCTTATTGTATTGTAGCTGGTTTATCGAAAAGCGATACATTTAGTATGATTGGCGATCGCTCTCCTCAAAATTACCCGTCTCACTAGAAGGAATTGGGGAGCATCCCAAATATGTAAATTTATTTTTATCTAAGGTCAAAATGATCCAAGGCCTTGATATGATTGAACCGCAAAGGGCGCAAAGGACACAAAGTTAAGAGGCTATACATTTTGTGTGATTGGCGATCGCACTATGGTAAGCTATTGATAAAATATTTATTGTTATTCTAACTGTTTCAATAGCTGAGATACTAACAACACAGGTATGACTGAATTAGAAAACCCTTTACTATCACGAGTAACAATTGCATCTAAACCTTGATCAACTGCACAGTAAATTTGAACTGCATCCTCAAAGTCTGTTAACCCAGATGTAAAAGCTGCTTCTAAAATAGCCCGGTTAACAGGAGAAATAACCATAATATCTAATATGTTTGAAATCGCTTGTCTAGCAAGTTGAAGACTTTGGGTTTGTCTACGAGCAATGTAGAAAATATCTGTTAGTGTTGTTGCAGTGACATATCCGATTAATTGCCCAGAAGCAATTGCTTGAAATAGCATTTCTGCATCTTGTAAAAACGGCTCTCTTTCTAAGAAGTAATCTAGAATAATGTTAGTATCAATGAGAATTTTCACTACAGATACTTCTCCTCTTTATGTTCTGCTAACATTGCTTTAACTTGTTCATCAGTTGGTGCTGGTTGATTGGTTTTTAGTAAACCTTTCATTTGTTTGATAATGCGAGTTTTTTCTGACTGTTGGTTAGGTTGATTTTGCAAGGATTCGATAATTGCGCGAACGAGTTCTAGGCGATCGCTCTCCGATAATTTACAGGCTTTATCTTTCAGTTCTTGTAGGTACATAGAAGTTATTTTAATAATATTACTTGATTGTATTTTATCTCAGAATCACCGCATCTTCGCAACATCTCTCATACAAATTCTGCAAAATACTGAGAAAGATTTATCGTAGGGATTTAGCATTGCTAAACCCTTACCCACCGTGCATTCTCATCATCAATATGGCATTGTATTATTAAAGTATGAATTGTGTTTCGCGCAAAGACGCAAAGGAGCAAAGACGCAAAGGAGGAATGGGATAAATATTAATTTTTACATAAGGCGTTCATATTAACGGAATGGGATGAAGACGAAGAAGAACCCGTAGCATAAGCCAATGCCGATATAAATGATGTAGAATCCCCAATAGCCGCTTCTATTTGTGATTCGGAAAGATTGATACTTGGTCTAGCGTATGCAATTCTTAATTCATAATTCCCACCAGAAGTAGCAGAAGAAATATATAAATTCCTATTTGTTGTTTTAGAAGTTTGTTGACTAAAATACCAGGCTTCAAGAATTGATTTTGGTAGAACAGAGCTTGCTGATAGAAGAATAGCACCAGTTTTTTTATCAACCATTTGTGTAGTAAGTTGTGGCATAAAATTAGAATAGTCCGAGTTGGGAGTAGTAAGTTCAAAAAAGACAATATTTCCAGGATCAGTCTTGAAGCTATATGAATCATATCTTGACGCAGAATTATGAAGAGTTCCCGGCGGAGCAATCTTATCATTTGCATCAATACTACCCTGAATAGTCTCACATCTAATAGGAAAAAGATTCTCACCCGGAACTAAAATGACTTTATTCTTTGTTTCCGCAAAAGAAGGTAATGCAGTCAGAAGAACCAGCGCACATCCTTGGGATATCAATTGATAAATTTTCATGATTTTTTATCCAGTTTTATCAAGATTCTACATTAATTTTGATTCAAAAAACATCGTTACTTATTTAACTTTTGTAACGATGTTTAGCGTTATATCAAAAAAAATCCCTTAACAACTATATCCTATTCTTCCCTATTCCGCAATCTTTCTAACAACTCCTCACGGGATAAACTACCCAAAGACAAAAGCAACTGAGTGCGTTCAGCAATAGGAAACTTAGCAATCTTTTTCACCGCACCAGATAACTCAGCATCTAAACTACCAAACCGCCCTTCCAACAAAGAAGTTATCAATAAAAGTTGTCCTTCCTGTCTTCCTTCCTGTCTTCCTTCCTGTCTTCCTTCTTGCTTTGCTTCTTGTCTCCATTCTTCCCGTTGTTGTAAATAAGCTGGTGATAAGTTCATAATCTCTTCCTCCTCTTCTCTACTTAAATTATCTCTC
>NZ_BJCE01000403.1:0-2719 GCF_005402885.1 Sphaerospermopsis reniformis | reverse complement strand
TACATTGTTCGACCTTCAATGTTGGTTGATTCTAAAAGTATAGTTGAGATATGAGGCTAAATGTCAAGGCGAATAAATTCGCCGTTGGCACTTCCTCCACTGTAAGACAGCCAAGTGGCTTCCGTGCCTTTCAGCGATTTTCTTGTGAGTAAATAGTATAGTATAGATTATATATTTTTTATTGGGTTTGGGTTATTGATAAAAGTTACTAATACATACTAACAACCCAAGTTCCTAGTTAGGAATACGAGTCAGGAGTTAGGAGAAAGAATGAATTATGATGGTGTTCCCTGCTTTTTTGCTGTCTACTTATCCTTGTTACTTGGATTTGAGAGCCTCACGGCCTTATCTACAGCTATAAAAAAACTCTGTTAATCGGAAATGGGAACGATTTATCAAGTCCTAGCGTCACGGAAAAACAAACAAAACAAACAACAATACAATCAACAATACAATCAAATGTAATTGTTGTGAGCAAGAGTCCCGGAAATCAAACCCTGCTGGAGAATATAATAGAATAATACAGCATTTAGTAGTGAATAGCAGGGCAAAATTCCCAAAAATTAGCACAATAAACTTATTTAAAGCTAAAATAGCTGGTTAGATAATTAAACTTGGTTTTGTTGGTATAAAATTCTACTACTTTCTGATTGTCTAAGTTAATTCAAGTATTGATATTGAGATAAGGAGTATTTATGAAATCATTGGTTCGCTGGGGCTTAACGCTGGGTTTAGTAGGTAGTACCCTATTTGGCAGCGTGGTAGCTGTTGATTTTCCTGTGCTGGCATTAACAGAACAACAAGTCAAAGAAAAATTGGATTCTGTACCGGTTTACTTGATTACGAATGATCAGGGTTTACCGTTGAGTCGGACTATACCCGCACAAAATGGACAACCAGGGGCTTCAGTGACTGGTGTATATATGAGTCGGCAAGAAGCTTTGGCGTTTATCAAAGAATTGCAAAATGCCAAAAATAAAGACCCAAAACTAGAAACAATGGCTAAACAGTTGCAAGTTACCGCTGTTCCTCTAGGTGTAATTTATCAGCAATTGCAACAAAGTAAAAACCAACAGAATAGACTGTTGTTTGCGTTCAAACCTGTAGATAAAGAAGTTAAAGGCGCTCTAACTTTACTAAATGCAAGTGGTCAAAAAGTAGATCAATTTAAGAGTGTACCTGTATTTGCGGTAAGATTTGGGACAGATAAAGGCTATGTACCAATTCAATTAGGTGCGAATAATCAGCAAATGATTCCTTTATTCTTGAGTAAACAAGATGCACTAGGTTTATTGAACCAAGTGAAACCAAAGTTTCCTCAAGCTGATATTCAGGTAATAGATGTGGATGGGGTGATTAAAACTTTGGAAGATAAAAATGATTCTTGGTTAAATCAGGTGGTTTTGGTTCCATCCCCAGAGTCTAGAGAATATATTAGGACTTTGCCTAAAAATAATGCTGCCAAGCAGAATAATGCACCTTCTAAACGGCGTTAATCATGGCAAAGCAACAGTCATTTACTGGTATGGAAGTTTGGCAGTGGCGTAATCAAGCACTGAAAGATGCTTTATCTACGGACATTTCTCCTGTAGAAGTTGATTGGCTGTTGCAGGAAATAACTGAGTTAGACCGCTTGACACTGCGTTTGGAGTCCTTCAAAAACTTGAATCATATTCAAACGCAGTTTTCTTTGTCAGAACTAGACAGGTTATGGCAAAGACGTTTACAGGAACGCTTGCCGATACAATACATAGCTGGTGTGACACCTTGGCGCAAATTTAAACTCGCTGTGTCCAGTGCGGTTTTGATTCCTAGACCGGAAACAGAGATTTTGATTGATTTGGCTGTAAACGCTGCTGAAAGTAAGGGGTTACAATCAGGTCATTGGGCAGATTTGGGGACTGGGAGTGGGGCGATCGCTCTTGGTTTAGCGGAGGTATTGACAAATGCGACAATTCATGCTGTAGATGTCAGTGCTGAAGCTTTAGAGGTTGCGAAAACCAATGCGGAAAGTTTAGGTTTTGGGGAACAAGTGAAATTTTACCAAGGTAATTGGTGGAAACCCTTAGAATTTTTGCAAGGTCAATTTAGCGGGATGGTATCAAATCCGCCTTATATTCCCAGTGATACGGTACTGACATTACAACCGGAAGTAGTGAAACATGAACCACATCTAGCATTAGATGGTGGTGTGGATGGTTTAGATTGTATTCGTCATTTAATCGCACTTGCTCCTGATTATTTGCGTCCTGGTGGGGTGTGGTTGATTGAAATGATGGCGGGACAGGCTGAAACGGTGCGAGAATTGTTAGAAAAGAATGGTAATTATAGTGACATTTCTATTCATGCAGATTTAGCAGGAATAGAACGGTTTGCGATAGCTTATGTAAATATGTAGAATGTCCTGGATATGATGTTTTCTGCATCAGGATTTTCATTGTCAGAATCAGGATATCCAGGATTATAGGATTTACAGGATGTTGATTTAATAGGAATGTGGTGATTTTTCAAAATTTGATTTTGTCAGAATCAGGATTTTCAGGATTTAAGGATGTTCAGGATGTCATAATTATTATATAGTTTAATTTATAATTAGGGTTTGCTGAGAAAGTCTTTCCGTGAGGGCATAGGAGTCAGGAGTCAGGAGTCAGGAGTCAGGAGGAGATTTGAAAATTTCTTTGCCATCTCTTGAAATCCCAAAAAATGCACACTTTTTCCG
>NZ_BJCE01000402.1:0-2766 GCF_005402885.1 Sphaerospermopsis reniformis | reverse complement strand
GTAATTGATTTAATAGTGATTTTTGTGTTAACAGCACTGATACTTGAGCGTCTTCTAACATGAAGCTCAAGCGTTCAGTGGGATACTCTGGGTCTAGGGGTACATACGCTCCTCCTGCTTTGAGTATGCCTAATAATCCAATTACCATTTCTAGGGAACGTTCTACACAAATCCCTACTAATGTCTCTGTTTTTACACCCAAAGATTGTAAGTAATGTGCTAACTGATTCGCCCGACTATTCAATTGCTGATAGGTGAGTTGTTCGTTTTCAAACACTACTGCTATTGCATTCGGTGTTTTCTCTACCTGCTCTTCAAATAACTGATGGATGCACTTATCAACAGGATATTCAACTTGAGTATTATTCCACTCTACCAATAATTGATGTTGCTCAGTTTCTGTCAGTATTGGTAATTGGGAAATTCGCTGTTGGGGATCAGCAACAATTCCAGATAACAATGTTTGGAAATGTCCTAACAAACGACAAATCGCTGCATCATCAAATCGGCTTGTATCATAACTAATTATTACCAGTAATTCCTGACCAGGAATTACTCCCACTGTTAAAGGATAATTGGTTTGCTCAATACCCTGAACATTATCTATTGAAAAACCATAATTGTTTTTTTCCGCTGCTTCACTAACCGGATAATTCTCAAAAACAACCAGACTCTCAAATAAAGAACTCCCTCCAGGAACATCACTCAATCTTTGAATATCTGCCAATGAGCTATAGGAATATTGTTCAGACTCAACTTGCTGTATTTGTAGATCTTTCAACAAAGCCAAAACTTCAGTTTCAGGACAAGTTTTAACTCTCACTGGTAAGCTATTGATAAATAATCCTACCATTGACTCCACACCCATTAAAGATGGAGGACGACCAGATACTGTAGCACCAAAAACAATATCTGATTCTTGACTGTACCGAGATAATAATAAACCCCAAGCTCCCTGCACCAAATTATTCATCGTCAGTTGATGCTTTCGGACAAAGGTCTGTAAAGCTTCTGTTTGTTGCGCTGTCAGTTGAATTTTTTGTTCCCTGTAACGAGAATCTAACTGTTTACCCTTTAAAGATAATTTATCAACTGTTAAAGGAGTTGGTGCTGTAAAACCTTGCAGTTTTTCTCGCCAAAATTCTTCAGCTTTGCTCAAGTCTTGCTGCTGTAACCAAGCAATATATTTGTCATAGCTTAAAACTGCTGGTAGTGTTGGATTTTCACCTTTGATAATTGCTTGATAAAAATACAATAGGTCTTGGAACAGTAAAGGCACTGACCAGCCATCAAGCAATAAATGATGAAAATTCCACACAAATTGATAACTATCTGCACTCAATTGTATAACACTTAACTGCATTAATGGTGCTGTAGACAGTTGGAAACCCTGTTTTCTCTGAGACTGCACTAACACCTCTAATTTTTCTTGTGCTTCTTGAGTCGATAGGTGCTGCCAATCCTCACTCTCTATTTTAACATCCACTTGCCGATAAACTATTTGCACCGGCTCTGCCAATTGCTCCCAAATAAAAGCAGTCCGCAATATTGAATGTCTTGCTACTACTTGCTGCCAAGCTTTTTCAAATGCTCTCAGGTTTAGTTTTCCACTCAAATTGTAAATCGACTGTTCAAAATATACCTGAGAATCAGGGGCATACAAACTTTCAAACAGCATCCCCTGTTGCATTGGTGACAGTGGATATATATTTTCAATGTTTCGCCAGTTAGTTTTGTTCGTTTTGCCGAAACTTGCCAATAGTTGGTCTATTTCTAACTGGTTGAGCTTCACTAATGGGAAATCTGAAGGTGTATGACCTCCATTTTTACCTGATGCACAATGAGTAATGATGTCCTGTAATGTGTTGACAAATTCCCTTGCTAGTTTTTCAATTGTGGCTGCTTGGTGAAGATTTGTGCTGTATGTCCACTCTATTTGCAACTGTTCTTCAACTATCATGCTGTTTATATCTAGCAGATGAGGGCGGTTGTTTTGTAAACCGTGCATTCTTCCTGCTGACTCACTAGCTGGCTGCATCCAAGAGGTTGTATTAATCTGTTGATCAAATTGACCTAAATAATTAAAACTGATTTCGGCTTGGGGTAATGTCTTTAGTTGACTAGCAATTTCTGGATCTTGACTCAGATAGCGCAATAGTCCATAACCAATGCCTTTATTGGGAATAGCCCGCAGTTGTTCTTTAACAGATTTTAAAACATTCCCCAGAAAAGCATCCCCTAAATTGTCTGTAGTTGGGAGTTCTACCACTACGGGGAATATAGTTGTAAACCAACCTATTGTCCGTGATAAATCTACACTATCAACAATATCTTCCCGTCCATGACCTTCTAAGTTGAACAACACATTTTTAGAGTTTGTCCATTTGCTCAAAACTAACGCTAAAGCGGTCAGGAGAACATCGTTAATTTGTGTGTTGTAAGCTTTTGGTACATCGTGCAGTAAGGAGTGAGTTTCTGCCTCACTTAAAGACAATAAAACTGTGTTAGCTGCGGCAACAGTATTTTCCCCTTTTGTATGGTCAACAAAGATGGAAGGAACTGCGGCGCGAGTTTCATTCAACCAATAAGCCGCTTCCGATTTGAGGGTTTGTGATTGGGCATAAGCTGTTAATTGCTCAGACCAATCTTTAAAAGAGGTGGTTTTGGCAGGAAGCTGAATATCTTTGCCTTGCTCAAGTTGCTGATAGGCTGTTTGTAAATCTTCTAATAAGATTCTCCAGGAAACTCCGTCAATGGCTAGGTGAT
>NZ_BJCE01000401.1:0-2770 GCF_005402885.1 Sphaerospermopsis reniformis | reverse complement strand
GCTAGACCTAGGATCAGTGGTGTCATACGTTACATGCTCACAGTGTGTTACGAAGTCTAGAGCCACGAGATCGGTGTATATGTGACCATCCAACATCAATCTTCGCTGCAGCTACCCACTCTACAGGCAACGTATATTCGTTAACAAGCTACACATCACACAACGCCTCGGCCCCACCTCACCTCACTCCGGACACGACACACGCTCCCCCCTCCCCCAGGCCCCAGTCCCCAGTCCCCAGTCCCCAGTCCCCAGTCCCCTACAACTGCCTCAACATTTTATGTGTTTGGGGGATCACCCGCACTTGTTTCACAAATCGCTTCATCAAAGCTTGCCATTCTAAAACTTGGTTTGGTGTAGGGGCTTCTACAACTACCTGACTGAATTTTTGAGATTCTGCTAAAGGTGTCACAGGTTGCAGAAATATAGGAATATCCTGACATATACCATTAACTAATAAAGCTGCTCGTTCCAATTCGCCAGGATCAGTCCTTTGAGAGACAATTATCTTGACAAAAATCTCTAAATTTGCATCAAAGCATATTTGGAGAAATTTTTCATGTTCTGTCCAATGACTTTCGCCACTCACACTAGGCAATTTTAAATCCATGCCTACAGAGTCAAGGTACGGGAGAATCATGTCCAGTTGCTCAGGGCGATGTCCCCCAGTTTCCAGATATATAGGCAAATTCAGCGATCGCACTTCCGGCAAAAATTGCGCCAAAAATGGAGCATGAAGAAGCGGTTCACCTCCAGTTAAGCTGATGCTATCGTGTAGAAAAGGTAAATTTTGCCTTTCCACCCATTTGATCAACGTGGATAGAGGAATAGGATTAGAGTGGATTTCAAAATCTCGCAATCCTGGTGAACGCTCTATTTGACATACAGAGGGAGCATTCCATGTATGGGAACTATCGCAAAAGTGACAACGCAAGTCACATATTGCAAAGCGAATAAAAATCTGACGTGTCCCGACGTTGAGACCTTCTCCTTGAATAGCAGAGAAAACTTCAATCAGGCGTGCTGTAGGTTTAACTTTAGTTTTAGCAATCATGAGATGATAGAGAGGAATACGTTCGCCTATGGTTTAGCACAGTCGCTGACACCGATTGGGTATGAAACCAGTAGGTTTCTAGCTTGTTTTTCCATTGTGAACCGTGTTCGGCAATCTCCAAATCTCTGCGCGAAAAACTACTCACCTATCCTTAATCTTATTTTTTTCAAAATTAGGTTAAGTAGTTTTCCAGGAAAAAATCATGTTTGGCAGATTAGACCCCAATGGCAACCAAATTGCATAGCTTCATGAGTAGCCAACCCACAGAGGTAAATTTCCCAGTTACTTACCTGAACGATACAGCAATAGTACAGGTGTCGATGCGTTTGAGCGTCGTTGATGCTGTACGCTTTAAGCAAACCTGCCAAAGCCTCATCCAAGCTGATACCCATCCCCAACACCTGATCATTGACTTCCAAAATACGATCTTTATGGATAGTAGTGGTTTGGGGGCTTTGGTGAGTAATTTTAAATATGCCCAAGAACAAGGGATCGGATTCACACTTCGTAATGTTACCCCTCAAGTGATGGCAGTTCTCAACCTCACAGGATTAGATCACGTATTTGCTATTGAGTCTCCTCACAGCGTTAGTCCCATAGAACCTAATCATATTGAAGAAAATAATCGGATCACTAACTCTCGCAAAGCAGATCCCCTACCTCAAACACATCCTTCTGTGGCCTCTTGGATGAAAAGATTAATTGACATAGTGGGATCATTGGTGGGTTTAATAATTACAGCATTTTTATTCATTCCTATTGCGATCGCTATTCAAATCGACGATCCCGGTCCAATTTTCTTTAAACAAACCCGCTGTGGGTGGATGGGTAAGCGTTTTGCTATTTGGAAATTTCGTTCCATGTGTGTCGATGCAGAAGCTAAGAAATCTCAAGTTCAAAACCAAGTCCAAGGTGCTTTCTTTAAAAATGATCACGATCCGAGAATTACTAAGGTAGGACGCTTGTTACGGCGCACCAGCCTGGATGAACTACCCCAATTTTGGAACGTCCTCAAAGGCGAAATGAGTTTAGTTGGTACTAGGCCACCTACCCCCGATGAAGTAGAACGATATGAAGTACCAGAGTGGCAACGCTTGGATGTAAAACCGGGGATGACTGGTGAATGGCAAGTCAATGGCCGCTCGACAGTACGCAGTTTTGAAGATGTTATTCGTCTTGATTTGCAGTATCAACAAAATTGGAGTTTAGTGTATGATTTAAGGCTGATTCTTAAAACTATAGCTATTTTATTTAACAAAAACAGTGGTGCTGTTTAAAAGTCAGCAGTTTCAACAATTCGTAAAAATTACATTTTAAAATTTACCCAAGCTCATTATATCGGCTCTGGGTAAATTTTTTGGTGTTTTTTTTGGTGTTTTTAAATAGGGTTTGCTGAAAAAGTCTTGTCGTGGAGACAGGGGGCAGGGAGCAGGGAGCAGTTTCAAGAGTTCGATGGGAGCGATTTTTCCTTTGTGTAGAAATTAAATGCAAGGTTTTTGAGATCCCACCTCGTCAAGTCTTGCACTTTTTTAACTTCCAGCAGGCTAAGACCCTTTACTTGTCATATTTTCACATTTATTCAGCCAGCCTTAATTAGGGTTTGCTGAATAAACCTAAAACCTTGATATATCAAAGGTTAGAGGCTGATAAACACAGAAATTAGTGCAAGGGTTTTGAAGGGTATACCGGAAAAAGTGTGCATTTTTTGGGATTTCA
>NZ_BJCE01000400.1:0-2772 GCF_005402885.1 Sphaerospermopsis reniformis | reverse complement strand
AAGGAATATGGGATGGTAAAACATGAAATTGATTTCGCGATCATGAGTATCCAGAAAATAGTTACAAGACACCAGACAGCAGACTGTAGTCTCGAGTCACCAGTCCCGAGTCACCAGTCACAAGTCACCAGTCACCAGTCCCCAGTCCCCAGTCCCCAGTCCCCAGTCCCTATTCCATTGGAGTAGTAGATGATTGCAGACTGCTTAAAGATTGCCAAGTATTGGTGCTAGTATCAAAACATCGCCAATTTCCCTTCCGTTCGTCTTTATAACAAAATAACGTGCGATCGCGGTCATCAAAATTATCAGTTAAAAAATATACCATTCCTCGAAATGGATAAGTTTTACGACTCAGGCGCTTTGCTACGGCTTGATTCGGACATTCGACGATAAAAACGGATTCTCCATTGATTTTAGAGAGGGAGAAAATACACATCCGCAAAATTGCTCTCAGCCAACTTTCAGAATTCTCGAAGTAATCGTCGATAATTTTGTTAGTTAGAGCTTGTTCGAGGCTGCGGTCTTTGTTACGAGGAGTGTGGGCATCAGACATAGCATCACCTAAAAATGGCTATACCGCTGGTTCGAGATTAAACTAAAATTTCCCAAAGTGGCAAGTGTAGGGGACTGGGGACTGGTGACTGGGGACTGGTGACTGGGGACCTGACAGGGGTAGGTTTTTAATATTATCTGTTGAGGCAGGACTAGGAAGACAAGGAAGGAAAGTGGACAAGGAAGATTTTATACGGACAATGGTTTTTTGACGGACTATTTTTGTGACTAAGAATACAGACTTTGTACTGTTTTCCTCCCTTGTCACCTTGTCCACCTTGTCCACCAAGTCTTGCCCTGACGACAATGTAAAATACCTACCCTTGTGAGGGACTGGTGACTGGGGACTGGGGAAGACTAATAACCCAATGCCCAATGCCCAATGACCTGGTAATATATACCTATAACTTTGAGAATTTAATAGCCATGACAACTGAAACTAATGTAAAAAATCAAGCTACTACAGGTGCTGATGCTGTTGATGTAGCGATCGCACAAGGAATTGATTTTGACGGTTCTCCTATTCCTGCTGCTAAGTTGGAACTATATAATCAAGTCATGGGTTTAGAAGCTGGTAGACAACGCAGTGGTGTATCTAATACTATGCGTTCTAGGATCGTCCGTATTGGTGCAAAGCATATTCCCCAAGCTGAGTTAGACGCAAAGCTGGTTGATGCTGGTTTTGCTCCTTTAAAAGAAAAAGAAGTTGCCTTTTTCTATGGTGGTAAATAATACAATTTTAGATTTTGGATTTTAGAATAGTAGGTTGGGTTAGCAACAGCGTAACCCAACACAAAATCTAATTTCGCCGGAAATTGTTTTTGACGTACTCCCCGCAAAACATCCGCTACTGCTCTCGCACCTGGTCCAGAAAATGCTTTACCATCGTTATTTTCTATGTAGGGTTGTAAGGTAACAAAAGGTGCTTCTGTCATTAAATAACTCGCACCTTGTAAAACGTTAATGGTGATAGGTTTTTTACTAGGGTTGTGTAAAATTACTCCTATATATAAGGTTTGTAAATCCTTGGGAGTGTGGGTATAATGATGAGCAAATAGATCAAATCTGCCTTGAATGGGAAAGTTTAAATGTGCGGCTGGAACTTTTTTCTTATTAGGTGTAAAAGTAGAAAGTAGAATACCTTCATTTTTGATCCATTCTGGACTGTTGTTATTAAAAACCGGTATTTTATCTAAACTACCAGGTAAAGGACGTATTTCTCCCACTTGCACAATTTCTTGTGGTGCTGGTTTTGTAGGTGTTTGAGCGTTTACTTGATTTTTTTGATGATAGCTATTGAAAGTTGTACAGCCGATAGTTTGAGTAATCGCTAATCCTGATATGATGATGAATACAGGTTTGAGGATGTGGTTTTTGGCTTGCAAAATTCCCATATTTGATTTTTCCAGTCAGTTTTTCCGAATGTTATGAACTGGATACAATATATGGAAGGTTAATTTCTGATTTTCTGTAATGCGTGTAAATTTAAAGTAACCCAGTCATTTCGACTCAGGAGTTCAATAAATGGATATACTCATTGAATCTACTAAGGATTTTGAAAAAGATTTAGAAAAGTTTACAGATACAGAGAAGTTTAGAATTATTAAGGAAATGAATCGAAATTTTGAATTGTTATCATCTGAAAATAATTTAATTAATAATTCTTTTTATGAACATAGTGAACAACTCAGAAACATTAAACTAAATCATGACTATGATTCTACTATATATTGTCTCAAAATTAACGATCAACAAAGAATAATTTTAACTATTGATGATGATCCAATTTTTGGTTGTATTTTAATCACTTTATTTAGATTAGTTAATCAAGAAAATGCACAACAAGCTTATAATGCAGTTGCAGAAATGATTTATCAAGATTTCACGGTAGAAGAAAACCCAGCTTTAGAAATTCAGTGTTGTTAATGGCACAAATTAAACCTCTGTTAGATGAATATGGTGTCATTCATGAAGCAATGAAAATTCTTCCAGAATATCTGAAAATTGATTTTCTGGAAGCTTTAGCTGAGTTAGAAGATAATGAATGTCACCGAACTAGAAATTTTCCTAAAACCAGATTACATAAGGTAGAGGGTAAGCTGTTGTGCAGCTAAATCGAATAAACAGCATTACCTTTATTTTTAACTTTGCGCTCCCATTTAATAATAAGACCTCCTTCGTTTAGCAATTTATTTAATAATTCTTCTAACTGTTCTACTG
>NZ_BJCE01000399.1:0-2780 GCF_005402885.1 Sphaerospermopsis reniformis | reverse complement strand
TCCTAATAACCGTTGTGATTCTTCAGGATTATTATGAATGTACTCAACTATGTTGCTCATAATCTCAGGGTAGATGCACGATTTTACCTTGTTATACCATAATTTGATTCTTTTTCGGAGATGTCTAGTTTGATTATGCTACTTGTTGAAGTGCGGAATGTGGGTTATTAACTATGGGTAATTCTTTTTTAAACTCCACATCAAATAATTGAGCAAATTGTTTTGCCATTGCATCTATTGATGAAGCGAAATTTGTCCAAACTATCGCAGGAAGAAATGGAATTGCTCTATCTGACCATAATTCCCTGTATATTTGCCAATCTTCGTTAGCTTGAGATTTACTAGATTTAATTTGTAATGGATAATGTTTTTCATTGACTTTCACAATTAAATCCCATTTAAATTTAATATCAGCAATACTATTTTCACCTGTGGGATAAGCTGTGATATTTTCCAATTTTTCTAAAGCTAACATAACTCTTTTCACTGAAGCATCACCAATTTCATATTCAGGTGTATCTGTAGAATATAAAGTATCAGCACTATAGTCTTTACAAACAACATCTAATATTCTTTTTGGTACGGGATAAAGTTGATCATTTCCATAAAAACCAAAATTACCTTCTGGATCTTCATATCTGGGAAATGATAAAGGTTTTCCTGCTTCTGCAAGCCAATAAACTTCTTCTTTAATTTCAAATAAAATCGGATTAATAACTATGTTTAAATAGGATTCTTCCTTGATTTGAATAACTTGGTAATTACTGGTGTTAATTCTTGATATATCAAAATATAAACTCAGCGTTAATTGTTCATCTATGCTTTCTAGTTCTGATACTAGATCATCCCATTGCGAATAATTACTATCAATTGTATATCTGATTTTAGTAGGTAAATAGGTTTGATGATTATAAACTATTGGCTGACTTAAATCTAAGACTTTACCATTTTGTAAAGCCAGTAAATTATTAATGATTGGTTTATCGAGATATTCATTATCAATAATTTTCTGAAGAGGAATAATCCCACTATAAGTAGTATCTCCTACTCGATTTTCTAATGTAGAAATACTACCACCTGCTCCTTTAAATGTACAAATAGTGTTTCTTTTACCTCCATTGACAGTATTACGACTTTGATTTGAGTTGGGTTTAATTCCTAATCTCAGTTCAACAATGTTATCTAGCATAAGTTAGTTAAGCGAATGAAATTATATACAATCCTTATTATACCATAAAATAAACAAGTAATTTATATGTCAGAACAACCGAGATTGACTCACAGTGAGCAAGAAAGCAAAAGTATGATCATTGATTTGTCTAAGATCACAGAAAAAACACAAATACAGAATATTCATCTAGCCTTAAAATTTTTAGCCTATCTCCCAACAGAAGCTTATACAGCATTGCAAAATATAGAAGAAATAGCTTCATCTGAAGATTGGCAAAAACTCAGTTATCTAATAGCACGTACTTTAGTAGATGCACAATATGAAATTACTCATCGTCAAATTATAGAACATATAAAAGTGGATAATTTGGATGACATGGAATCTGATGATGATATTTTAGCTGCTGCTTTGAAAATTACGAGTTGTAAATTGGGTTAAGCGCAGCGTAACCCAACATTAATTATAATATTTTGGTGGGTGGTGTTGGGTTTTACTTTGTTCAACCCAACCTACATTTTTTGATTTTTCAGGTTTACAATAAATACAGTCACTCACAGTAAACATTATGAATGAAGTAGTTGAGATCCCAGTTAATTTAACCTATTTTCAACTTCCTGAAGCAGTACAAGCACGGTTACAATTTTTATTAGATCGTCAAGATACTGGTGAAGAATTGACTTTAGCAGAAAGAAATGAAGCAGAAGGTTTAGTTGATTTAGCAGAATTTTTATCTTTGCTTTCTTTGCGTTCTCAGCGTTGTAGGTTAGGTTAATGTTGGGTTTCACTTCGTTCAACCCAACCTACGGAGGTTGCATTGTCAGTATATCCCACATTAAAATAGAAAATATTTACAATTGCCATAATTATGATTAACCCGCAAATTTTAGAAGCTATTAAACAAATGCCTAATGTCGAAAGACTAGAAATAATTGAATTTGCTTTAAAACTCATGCGCGAAGAAATGCAAAATCCTCAAAAACTGAGCTTAACTGCTGCTGCGGAAATAATGCGTTCCTATTATGAAACAGAAAGCAGTTTAACAGAATTTGTTGATACTTGTAATGAAGATTTTTATGAGTACCAAGATTATGCGTAGAGGTGAAATCTGGCTGTATAATGCTGATCCCACAGTAGGGGATGAAATTAGCAAAACGCGACCTTGTATTATTGTTAATAATGATGATATAGGTACTTTACGCTTAAAGGTTATTGTACCTATTACCGGATGGAACGAAGTTTTTGCACAAGTACCTTGGATGATACCTATTGAACCAACAGCAGAAAATAATTTAAGCAAATTATCCACAGCAGATACTTTTCAAATTCGTTCAGTTTCTCAACAACGACTAATTAAAAAAGTGGGAACTGTTTCCGAAGAAATTATGAAGGAAATTAGTAATGCTTTAGCTATTGTTCTGGATATTAAATGACTAAAATTATGCCCAAATTACTAGACTTAGTAGGACTTACAATGAAAATACTTAGGGGTTGCTGAGAAAGTCTTTCCGTGAGGGCATAGGAGTCAGGAGTCAGGAGTCAGGAGTCAGGAGAAGATTTGAAAATTTCTTTGCCATCTCTTGAAATCCCAAAAAATGCACACTTTTTCCGG
>NZ_BJCE01000398.1:0-2840 GCF_005402885.1 Sphaerospermopsis reniformis | reverse complement strand
CAAGAGATGGCAAAGAAATTTTCAAATCTCCTCCTGACTCCTGACTCCTGACTCCTGACTCCTGACTCCTGACTCCTGACTCCTGACTCCTGACTCCTATGCCCTCACGGAAAGACTTTCTCAGCAACCCCTAAGTAAGGTGTGTTAGCGATCATTTAATCAATTATTTCTGTATCAGGTAATACTTTATCTATTTTTTGTAGGTCGGGTTCAGCGACAGTATAATCCGACGTTTATGTTAGGTTTTGTACTTCACAACAAACTTATTCAAATACAGGAGGCCATAATTCAGAAATAGCAATTTCCCAACCAGGAAATAATTCATTTACGGTTAATTTATCATCTGCTGTTAATAATGTAATTTTACCATCAGGACGATAAACAGTAACAGTTAATTCATCAGGATTAATGAGAATTGCTACCTTTGCACCTAATTTTAAAAACAATTTGAGTTTATCTTCTAATTTAGGAACTCTATCAGTTTTTGATTTAATTTCTACTACTAAATCGGGAACTAAATTACCAAAATCTCTCACAGTCCGCTTTAATCTTTGAGCAGAAACAAAAGAAACATCAGGAGCGCGTAAATCAGTATTTGGCATAATAAACCCACCACTGGAGTCAAATATTCTCCCTAATTTACGAGGATTAGTCCATAATTTTAGCAAATATATGAACTCAGCGCCAATTTCACTAGATTCTATATCCGATGGACCCATAATTAAAATATTTCCTTCTTGTAATTCTATTTGATAGTCGTTATTATCATCTTTTAATATTTGTTCTATTTTTTCTAAGTTGTTAATTGTGAGAGTCATATAATTTTCATCTCCAGTGATATTTGTGATGATTAAATATCATAACATTTTGTCAAACTATGTAGGTTGGGTTGTTCGCGTTAGCGTTGCGAAGCAATGGAACAAAACTCAACATTTTTCCTTCTTTTGTTGGGTTTCACTTCGTTCTACCCAACCTACAATAGACATTTCCGGGAATTAATGTAGAGACGTTCTATAGAACGTCTCTACAAGGGTTTTAGAAAAC
The DNA here is from genome assembly GCF_005402885.1 of Sphaerospermopsis reniformis. Lineage (NCBI taxonomy): Bacteria > Bacillati > Cyanobacteriota > Cyanophyceae > Nostocales > Aphanizomenonaceae > Sphaerospermopsis > Sphaerospermopsis reniformis. The sequence continues at coordinate 1,796 of NZ_BJCE01000398.1, read as the reverse complement.
GCACATTTAATTTTCGGACAAGTCTAAGCTGTTGTGCATTTAATTTGTATAAGTGGAACAGGCATCTTGCCTGTTAAACAAGAGTTCAGAATATTAGGATTATACAATTTAGCTGTGTAACAGCTTAATACTATGTTTTGTAGGTCGGGTTCAGCGACAGCGTAACCTGACGTTCATGTCATGTTGGGTTTCGTACCTCAACCCAACCTACAAACTAAACCCCCGCTAACAGGTAATGAAATCCCCAAAGCCTAATAAATCGGTTATTTACTTCTTGATAAGAAATACTTATAATCTTGTATAACGCTTATGGGTTATAGTCTAGAGAAGAGAAAAGAGTACCCACCCACGCCAACCGGAAGAGAAAAGAGTACCCACAAAGGGCAGGTGTCCTATTGGTGCATTTGTACTAAATGTGTAGTAAAATGTGTAACTATCGTAACTGAGAAACTCACCATTTTTTCTCCAACCAACGCGATCGCCTAACTTTATATAGGTATCCCAGTCCACTAGTCCATCCAACTTACCACCCAACTCCAGCCAAATTTGCTTTTGTACAGAAAAGCCAAACTTACCATTGCTATATTTTACCCATAATTGATCCATTTTCCGCAATTCCTGTCTGGGAAAATTTTTCACATCTTCAAGTCTTAACCATCCTTCCTGTTCTCGTTTGGTTAACTTTTTCATCAATTCCCAAGTTTCTAAATCTGCATCTCGCCATTTTCCTGCTTTTAATAATGCTTCTAATTTTTGAAATATGACAGGTGTAGGTTCATTTGTAAGACTAGGATTATTACGAGGGGTATTAGCTTGGGTGTTATCTGGAATATTATTTTGAATATTACTAATTAAATTGGGGAATTTTTCCGTGGGTATTCCCAGAACCCCCACAATATTAGTCGTTGGAACACCTTCAATTCTAATAGTTCTGGTTTCTGCCTGACCATGAATGGCAATTACAAAACCTTCTTCATTTAATACTGGTCCCCCACTCATCCCATCTAAAGCAGGTCCACTATAGGATAATTCATACCCTTCTTTATCTTGTCTTCTTCCTGTTATATCGGCTGGTATAAAACGATAATTACGCGGTTCTGTTGCGGGAAATCCTGCATAATATACTCTTGCACCTTCTTTAACTGTCCGAGAATCAGCAATTTTAGCAACGGGATAATTTTGGGAACTGGTAAATCTAACTAAAGCTAAATCTAATTTTCCCACAATTTGAGCTTTATTTTCCATCTGGTATTTTTGCCCGTCATGGGTGATAATCTCATAAAGACCATATCCCACTTTTTTCACCACATGATTAGCTGTTAGCACAGTGTAGGTATTACCATTTTTAGCGATAATCACTCCTGAACCTTTACCATCTAGTCCTCCAATCATGACGGTGATTGGTTTAGCGATATTATTAACTTGTTGAGGAGTTAAGGCAGATACGGGTTGGTATTGTACTATAGCTAGGGTTGTTGTCCCTAGAATTACTCCTAATCCCTGGGAAAATTTCATAGTCCTTTGTTTGTTATAATTGTTTTGTATAATGCTGTTTTTATATCATCTTTTTTACTGGATGTAAAGCACAAGTAGGATGTGTTAGCTTTATTCATAACGCACCAATAAGTTTTATAAAGTTAACAGGCAAGATGCCTGTTCCACAGTTAATTTAAGTAGGGTTTGCTGAATAAACCTAAAACCTTGATATATCAAAGGTTAGAGGCTGATAAACACAGAAATTAGTGCAAGGGTTTTGAAGGGTATACCGGAAAAAGTGTGCATTTTTTGGGATTTCA
>NZ_BJCE01000397.1:0-2842 GCF_005402885.1 Sphaerospermopsis reniformis | reverse complement strand
GATGCACTCGTCCACCATTCTTAGTGCTCATTCCTATCTACGTGTTCCGTAGTCATTCTTGCATGTTGCATGTTTCTAAGTGACGAGTTGATGTTGTGTCGTGATGCGTCGAGGCGGACGGCTGATGGAGGAGTGCTGACGGGTGTCGGGTGGTGAGTGACGAGTGACGAGGCATTAGTGATGCGTGAAGGGTGTCTGGAGATGGGGGATTGGGGACTGGAGATTGGGGACTGGGGACTGGGGATTGGTGACTGGGGACTGGGGACTGGGGACTGGTGACTGGGGACTGGTGACTAGAAAGAGGCAAGGGGTGCAGGGTACAGGGGAGACTATTTTTCCCAATCACCAATCACCAATCACCAATCACCAATCACCAAACCTTACTTTTGGTTGCGAAGCTTTAACTTTTATTTACTTAAACTTTACTCGATTCCCAGCCAAGAGTATGATGACTTGCTAGTTATCCAAATTAAACATTGTACAAGCCGCTTCGTGTTGTACAAAAAACTTCTTGTTTTGTAATAAAAGGAAACAACTCAATGAGACGATTGTTTGCTTTGATTTTAGCGATTGGTCTTTGGTTCAATTTTGCCCCCTCAGCTAATGCTCTGGGCGCTAACCTTGTTCCCTGTAAAGATTCTCCCGCTTTTCAAGAGCTTGCCCTAAATGCCCGTAATACCACCGCTGACCCTGAATCTGGTAAAAAGCGGTTTGAACGCTATTCTCAGGCTTTATGTGGTCCTGAAGGCTATCCTCACTTGATTGTTGATGGTCGCTTGGATCGGGCTGGAGACTTTTTAATCCCCAGCATTCTCTTCCTGTATATCGCTGGTTGGATCGGCTGGGTTGGCCGCGCTTACTTACAAGCGATCAAAAAGGAATCTGATACTGAGCAAAAAGAAATCCAAATTGATTTGGGTTTAGCACTACCCATCATTGCTACTGGGTTTGCTTGGCCAGCAGCTGCAATCAAAGAATTTCTCTCTGGTGAATTAACCGCTAAGGATTCAGAAATCACTATTTCTCCACGCTAATTCATCTGCTCTCATTCACTTGTTTTTGGAGACTAAATTCATGGCTGACAAAGGCGAACAATCATCCTATTTGATTAAGTTCATTTCTACAGCACCTGTAGCCGCTACCATCTGGCTGACCATTACAGCGGGCATTTTGATCGAATTTAACCGCTTCTTCCCTGACCTACTTTTCCACCCTCTACCATAGGGTAAAACGGGTTGATATCAGTAAACAGTACCCAGTAAATACATCAAATCTGATTGCTGTTTACTGATAACTGAATCAATGCCACCCCTTTTGAATTTTGAAGCTTGAATTTTGAGGCAACATAAAATATGGCACAAGCAGTAAACGCATCCAAAAATCTCTCCAGTGATCCCAGAAATCGGGAAACTGTAAGAGCAGCTGGCGGTAATCCTCAAGATGGAAACTTGGAAACCCCAGTTAATTCTTCTCCCCTGGTTAAGTGGTTTATTGGTAACTTACCCGCTTATCGTCCTGGACTAAATCCTTTTAGACGCGGGCTGGAAGTAGGTATGGCTCATGGTTACTTGCTCTTTGGACCTTTTAATAAGTTAGGTCCTCTGCGAGATGCTGCTAACGCTAACTTAGCTGGTTTATTGGGTAGTATTGGCTTGGTTGTAATTCTTACAGCTTGTTTATCCTTGTATGCTAATAGCAATCCAGCATCAGCACTTCCCAGTGTGACTGTACCTAACCCTCCAATGGATGCTTTTAACTCCAAAGAAAGCTGGAATAACTTCGCTAGTGCTTTCTTAATTGGTGGTATTGGTGGTGCTGTAGTTGCTTTCTTTTTGACTGTCAACTCTGGACTGATCCAAGGTTTAATCGGTTAATTTAATCTGTGGTAATGGGTAATTGGTGATTGGTAATTGTTAATCATTTTTGCCAATTACCTATTACCTATTACTCAAATAAAACAGCTTCAATTTGATTTAAAGCAGTTTCCAAATCATCATTGACAATTTGAATATCAAATTCTGCTGCTGCTTCTATTTCCTCTTGGGCGCGATTTAGACGACGGGCGATCGCCTCTTGAGAATCTTGTCCTCTTCCCCGTATCCGTTTCTCTAGTTCTGAAAATGAAGGCGGTAGTATAAAAATACTCAGTGCGTTAGGGTAGGAAGTTCTAATTTGTCTTGCCCCTTCCAATTCAATTTCTAGTATCACTAATTTACCAGACTGAATTTGCTCAAGCACCGCTGCACGGGGAGTTCCGTAATAGTTACCAGCAAATTCCGCCCATTCCAAAAATTCCCCTTGAGCAACTAATTTTTCAAACTGGCTGCGGGTGATAAAGTAATAATTTTGGCCATTAATTTCTCCTGGACGGGGAGAACGAGTCGTGGCAGATACTGAATAATAAAGCTCTGGATGAAGTTGGAGGAGCTTTTGCATCAAAGTTCCTTTGCCAACTCCACTCGGACCAGTTAAAACAATCAGTTTGCCCAAAGACGGACTTTCTGGGGTAGTAGCACCACTAGGTATGGGTAAGACTTGCATTATCCCTTCAACTTCTGAATTCATCAATAAACGTTATTCATTAGTCTTATGCTTTGTTGTGAGAGCAAGCTAAGACTAAAGAATTAGAATTGTAGCACCAGTGACAGAAAACTTGTCTAATTGATATCCTAGCGTCGATATAGCATAAATAGGAGGGGTTGACAGCCCCACCTATAATTAGGGGTTGCTGAGAAAGTCTTTCCGTGAGGGCATAGGAGTCAGGAGTCAGGAGTCAGGAGTCAGGAGGAGATTTGAAAATTTCTTTGCCATCTCTTGAAATCCCAAAAAATGCACACTTTTT
>NZ_BJCE01000396.1:0-2877 GCF_005402885.1 Sphaerospermopsis reniformis | reverse complement strand
TCAAAGTTGACATAGGCAATATTCTGTCCATTAGGTCCATACAGAATCCAAGCATTATCATAATTCCCTCGTTGACCATCAAAATAGAGATAACTTCTGTCAGTTACAGTAAAGCGATAACTATCTGATTCAAAACCGCCGTTATCAAAAGTTCCTGCAATATCCGTATCGAGATTAATAACCGTCGCATCGGCTTTATCTAACAAACGGAAACCATAACTACCTGTCGCATCCCGTTCCCCATCAATCAGAACTTTATAGGTTCCATTCATTGCCAGAGTTAAACTGCCATCGGAACCGCGATCACTACGACTATCAACATTAAATAGCTCACGACCTGTAGGATCAAAGAAACGGAACTTGAGGAAATCTCCCCCTAGAGCATCATAGAAAAGTTGCTGTCCTGCGATTCCTTCAAAGGTATAAGTATCCTGCTCTCCTGCTTCACTGATAGTTCCAGTAATCGTAGTTCCAAGAGTCATCGCAGTGGTATTTAATTGAGGAGTAACAATTCGTAACTTATAATCATTACTACCATTACCAAACCAAGGCTCGGGCTCGGCACTATTACCTTGCAGAATTAACCAATATTCTCCTGAGTCTAACCATAGCTCTGCATCATTATAGCCATGATAATCATAGTAAAAAGTTCGGCTTGTAATTAATTGACCATTAGGTCCATAAAGAATCCAAGCATTATCATAGTCACCAATTTGTTTATCAAAATAGAGATAACTTCTGTCAGTTAAAGTAAAGCGATAACTATCTGATTCAAAACCGCCATTATCAAAAGTTCCTGCAATATCCGTATCGAGATTAATAACCGTTGCATCTGCTTTATCAAATAAATGGAAACCGTAATTACCTGTATAATCCCGTTCCCCATCAATCAGAACTTTATAGGTTCCATTCATTGCCAGAGTTAAACTGCCATCGGAACCGCGATCGCTACGACTATCAACATTAAATAGCTCACGACCTGTAGGATCAAAGAAACGGAACTTGAGGAAATCTCCCCCTAGAGCATCATAGAAAAGTTGCTGTCCTGCGGTTCCTTCAAAGGTATAAGTATCCTGCTCTCCTGCTTCACTGATAGTTCCAGTAATCGTAGTTCCAAGAGTCATCGCAGTGGTATTTAATTGAGGAGTAACAATTCGTAACTTATAATCATTACTACCATCAGTCCAGTATTCTGCTCCATTACCTTGCAGAATTAACCAATATTCTCCTGGATCGAGCCACATTTCTGCATCAGAGTAACGATAAGTTGGCCAACCATTATCAAAGTTGACATAGGCAATATTCTGTCCATTAGGTCCATACAGAATCCAAGCATTATCATAATTCCCTCGTTGACCATCAAAATAGAGATAACTTCTGTCAGTTACAGTAAAGCGATAACTATCTGCTTCAAAACCGCCATTATCAAAAGTTCCTGCAATATCCGTATCGAGATTAATAACCGTTGCATCTGCTTTATCAAATAAATGGAAACCGTAATTACCTGTATAATCCCGAATACCATCAATGAGAACTTTATAGGTTCCACTCATCGTCAACGTTAAGCTACCGTCAGGACTGCGATCGCTACGACTATCAACATTAAATAGCTCACGACCTGTAGGATCAAAGAAACGGAATTGAAGATTAGCATCGCCAAAACCATCATAGAAAAGTTGCTGTCCTGCGATTCCTTCAAAGGTATAAGTATCCTGCTCTCCTGCTTCACTGATAGTTCCAGTAATCGTAGTTCCAAGAGTCATCGCAGTGGTATTTAATTGAGGAGTAACAATTCGTAACTTATAATCATTACTGCCATCAGTCCAGTATTCTGCTCCATTACCTTGCAGAATTAACCAATATTCTCCTGGATCGAGCCACATTTCTGCATCAGAGTAACGATAAGTTGGCCAACCATTATCAAAGTTGACATAAGCAATATTCTCTCCATTAAGTCCATACAGAATCCAAGCATTATCATAATTCCCACGTTGACCATCAAAATAGAGATAACTTCTGTCAGTTACAGTAAAGCGATAACTATCTGCTTCAAAACCTCCATTATCAAGGGTTCCCGTAATATCTGTATCCAGATTAATAACCGTTGCATCGGCTTTGTTTAACAAGCGAAAATTATAATTCCCCGATCCTTCACTTAGAGTCAGGCGATAAGTGCCATTCATGGTTAACGTTAAGTTATTGTCAGGGCCACGTTCAGAGCGACTATCAACATTAAATAGTTCACGACCTGTTGGATCATAGAAGCGGAAACGGAAATAGCTACTGCCTAAAGCATCATAAAAAAGTTGTTGCCCAACCGTTCCTGTAAAGATATAGGAATCAACTTGACTCGCATCACTAATAGAACCACTAACGATATTACCAAGCGTAATAGGTGTCCCTGTTAGGCCATTAACAGAAGTTACTTGCCCTAAATCCACAAGACTGAAATTATAGGCATCTGTATTTTCCCCACTACCATCTAGCCGCAACGTATATTTCCCTGCTTCTACCAGAGTAATGGGTGTTGTAATTTGATCAGAAAGCCAACGACTAAAAATCTGATTTCCACTCGGACTATACAAATACGCATTGGTTGAACGATATTGCCCAGAGTCAAGAACATTAAAGGAAATTTGCTGACCGATCGCCCCTGTAAATGTGTAAATATCTTGTTCACCTTTCTCAGCAATATTGCCGCTAATAGCATTATTAAAAGCTAAAGGAGTTATCGCTGAAACATCAGGAGCAATTAAACGCAAGCTATAAGTAGAACTATTGACATCACTATAACCCTGCATGATCAAATAATAATCACCTTGCTCTAACCAAAACTCTGCATCAGAATTTAAGTTATTGGCAGTAATATATTGACCA
>NZ_BJCE01000395.1:0-2886 GCF_005402885.1 Sphaerospermopsis reniformis | reverse complement strand
CAATTACCAATTACCAATTACCAATTACCAATTACCAATTACCAATTACCAATTACCAATTACCAATTACCAATTACCAATTACCAATTACCAATTACCAATTACCAATTACCAATTACCAATTACCTAAATCAAACTCTACAAATTCTGGTAAACCTGGATAAATCATATTTTTATCTAATGCAGACAAAACTTGATTATTAGCATTAGTAGAATTTAAACAACGACAAACTAATTCAGCAACATCAGCACGGTGAATACTACCAACAATTCGGGGATCTGCGGTTAAAATACCATTACCTGTAGATGGTTCTGATTTTAAACCACCGGGACGAATAATGGTATAGTTGAGTCCGCTATTTATCAGGTGTTGTTCTGCTTTTTCCTTTTCAATTAATACTGGTTTGAGTGCTTCTAAAGCTTGAGGAGGAAGCGCACCTACACTATCACCACAACCAATAGATGTTACTAAAATAAACTTTTGTACTTTAGCTTTGACTGCGGCATCAATTAAATTTTTATTACCAATAAAATCTGGTTTGACACCATCTGTAGGTAAACCACCAAGGGTACTAATTACAGCTTGGATAGGTTCATTGCCTAAAAGTGCTTTTTCTACATCATCCACTTTTAAAGCATCTCCGAATACTGGATGAACAGCAATAGCTTCTAATTCCTTAGCGGCTACTTCTGTTCTCAAGAGTGCTTTTACCTTCATATTGTGTGCTGTCAAATATTTGGCGATTTCTTGACCAACACCACGACTAGCTCCAGCGACAAAAATGTAAGATGTAGTTGACATAGTGATTTTCTCAGATAGATCCTTTGATTACACAAATAATTAATATATCCTGGTTTGCTCAATTTGGTAAATTCCTGCTATAAGATTGTATCAGCCAAGATTTTGATTTACTGACATAAACCTTCTTAGTGACTATAAATGTTGCTCTAGAAACAGTAAGATGTTTTCAGAGTTAGTTAGAATTTATGGAAATCATTTAAATTTGTTTTTATCTCATTTTCTGACAATCTGCTTTAAATATCAGTTCCTATTTTTCAGATTGTTAAATTTGCTTAATCTTTATTTCACTAAAGGTTATAAAATTGGTTAAATTTCTTAGTATAACTTACATTAGGTATGCAATAGTGTGTCACTATCATGCAGATGGATTGGATTAGTTTACTCAAAGCGCAACAAACGGACTTCCTGCAAAGGGTGAAAAAACCCAAGACAATTGATCTATCTCTTTTGGAAGGTCAAGTCAAAGGTTGTCACAGTGAAATTATGGTATTTTGGGGCGATTCTTTGGCAAAAATTCTGGAATGTTCTCGTAAACAAGCAGAAATTCTGGCCAAAAATCCACCACCCATGCCTCCAGAATATCCTGAACCACCAGATTGGACAATTCCCTTTCCTAAATTTTTTCAAAGTCAAGCGGAAGATTTTCTTGTGCGTGAACAAATTGTAGATCGGGTAATCATAGAACGCTTGGGTAAATTAGTGAAAAAAGTGCCACAAGACACTTTAGAAAATATGGTTTTGGATGATGAGGGAAATTTGCGCGGTGAAAGTAAGTTTACTTATATTTTAAGTAATAATTCCCAAATCAGTGTACAAGTTCACGTAGCGGATGGAGAAAGTTTTAACGGCATTAAAAAAGATAAAATTCGTTGGACGGTAACACAGGAAGATGTGAAAAACCACCAAGTATTAATTTTCTTGTGTTTGTTTTATCCAGGACATACAAAGTTAGGATATCAAAAACAAACAGTGATCACTGGTTTTTTACCTACAAATCAAGTTCAATTTTCTGAACCAAAGTTGTATTTACATCCGAGTAGTTTATTGTATGCTGGTGGTTTAAATTGGTATTTGGAATTTATCAATGGCAATAAAAATGGCAATAAATATGATTCATCCATCACCGATCATAAAATGATGGTGGAAGTGATTCAGACGTTGCCTTCAGAACATCCACAAAAGCATATTATTGGTGATTGGGAATGTTGGCAAACATTAAAAGGACACACGCGAGGAATTAACTGTTTAGCTTATGCTATTAAAGCTTTAACAGTGAAAGATTTGGGTGGTCATAATGTGAAAACTATCCCAATTTTAGCTAGTGGTAGTCGTGGTGAGACAAAGTTATGGGATTTATCTAAAGGTGAATTAATTGAAACTTTAGCAGAATATCCTTGGTCTGTTTCTGGTGTGGTAGATGAAGTTAATTCTTTAGCTTTTAGTACCGATGGACAAACTTTAGTTAGTGTAGGTGCTGATTCTACGGTTAAAATTTGGCATACTGGGGCGTTAGATTTAATTGATATCCTGCATAAACATCAAGGTAGTGTGCGTTGTGTGGCGTTTACTCCTGATGGTAAAAGTTTAGCAACTGGTGGAGATGATAGAAAAATCTTGTTTTGGAATTTGCGCGATCGCCTAGTAGAAAATACTTTATGTTTAGATGATACTGCTGCCCATTCAATGGTATTAAGTCAAGATGGCAAAATTTTGGTGACAGGTAGTTATCGCAAAATCAAAGTTTGGCGTTTAACATCTTCATTTAATAATAGAAATCAGCAAGAAATTAAACCTGTACATATCTTAATAGGTCATTCTCACATTGTTAATTCTTTGGCTATGAGTGCTAATGGTAAATATTTAATTAGTGGTAGTCAAGATAAAACTGTGAGAGTTTGGAATTTAGTAACTGGGGAATTAATGCACACTCTCAAAAGTCATCGAGAAGGGGTTTATGGTTCCCTAACTCAACAAATATGAGTAATGCAATTTTGACAACCCACAATTTGACTATTGGTTATCAAACATCCCGAAAAAATTTTCGGTGTGTAGCAGAGAATATTTCTGTATCTTTGCAAGCTGGG
>NZ_BJCE01000394.1:0-2889 GCF_005402885.1 Sphaerospermopsis reniformis | reverse complement strand
ACCCTCCAGCAAACTATCCGCCAAATCCCGCTTATGGTGATGCAACTCCACAATCTTATCCTCAATAGTGTCCTTTGCTACCAACCTATAAATAGTCACCGGGCGTTGTTGTCCAATGCGGTGGGCGCGGTCAGAAGCTTGGTCTTCCACCGCCGGATTCCACCAAGGGTCTGTATGAATAACATAATCAGCCGCAGTTAGATTCAGTCCTGTACCCCCAGCCTTCAAACTAATCAGAAACACATCCCCCTCCCCAGCTTGAAACGCATCCACACTTTTTTTCCGTTCATTCATTGGGGTACTACCATCTAAATATTGATAGTTAATACCTTGACTATCCAAATAATTGCGGATAATATGCAAATGATCTACAAACTGACTAAACACCAAAGCCTTATGGCGATTTTCCAACAGTTCACCCAACACCTCACCAAAAAGTTGCAACTTAGAACTAGATAAATCAGTATCAGGCATCACCAAACTAGGATTACAGCAAGCGCGACGCAACCTCATAATCTCTGCTAAAACTTGCAAATGTTTTTGTCCTGCATCCGCATCACTTTCACTCAGTTTAGATATAGCTTGACGACGCAAAGCCTCATAAAATGCCTTTTCCTCTTTACTCAACTCCACATGAAGTAAAATTTCTGTGCGAGAAGGTAACTCTTCCAACACCTGATTTTTGGTACGTCTTAATAGAAATGGTTGAATTAGTTTTTTGAGTTTATTTCGTGCTTGTTTATCTTGATATCTCTCAATAGGATTTGCAAAACGTTGATTAAAACTTTCAAAAGAACCCAATAAACCAGGATTAATAAATCGGAACAAATTCCACAACTCACCTAGATGATTTTCAATCGGTGTCCCAGTAGTCAATAATTTAAAATTAGCTTTCAAATTCATCGCTGCCTGGGAACGTTTAGTAGACATATTTTTGATAGCCTGGGCTTCATCTAAAACAATGGTTTGCCACTGCACTCCAGACAGCATTTGTGCTACTTCATCCTGTTGCAATAAACCATAACTACAAACCAACATATCCAATGGTTGTAAGCCATCCAATAATTTTTGGCGGTTAGAACCTGTAAATTGAATTACATTCAAAGTTGGGGCAAATTTCTCTGCTTCACTTACCCAATTCATACAAACGGAAGTCGGGGCAATTATTAGAGTCGGTCCATGATGGGCATTTCTAAGGATAACAGCTAATGCTTGCACAGTTTTACCCAGTCCCATTTGGTCAGCTAAACAAGCACCTACACCCCAATGTGCTAAACGTGCTAACCAAGAAAAACCTTCCATTTGATAATCTCGTAATTCGGCTTGAAAGGTAGATGGAAGTTCTGGTTTCAGGTCTTGTACTTCCTTGAGTTTCTTGATATGTTCTTTCCAATGTTTATCTGCTTTGAGTTTCCCAACTTCATCTACAAAATCTTCTAAACCCAGTGTTGCTAAGGGGTGAAAACGCATACCTTTACCATGTTTTTCTGAAAACAGTCGTAACTCATCCAAACGTTTACGAAATGCTTGGGTTAAGGCTAAAAATTGACCATCACCAAGAGGAATAAACCTGCTAGGAGTTTTTTCTAATAATTCTAGAAGTTGCTGCATATCCAAGACTAAATCTTCACTTAATTTCAATTCACCAGTAGCAGCAAACCAATCTTGTTGACGTTGAATTGATAAGTTAAAATCTTTCAAATCTGCATTATGACTAACCCGCAGTTTTTCCCCTTCTGGCCATTCGATAACTACGCTGTTTCCTAATGCTTGCAGTTCTAAAAGTAGTTCTAAACAGTCCTCTGGGTTTTCTATTAACCATTCGTTATCTTCTTCTTCTGTGCTGAGGGTGGGACAAGCTTGAATGGCAGTTTGGGCAAGTTGCTTTTCTTCTAATAAATTTCTTCTAGTTTGTAGACGTTTACCTTCAATTTCAGCAATGACTGTTTCTCCACCTGCACCGGGACGGAAATAAGGGCCACCTTGGGCAAAGGGACGTGATAACAAGGTAACTTTCAAACCCGCATTGGCAGGTAAAAGATGAATGTGAGGTAAGGTTTGGGCGGTTACTTCTTCTGCACCTTCTACTCCTCCACCAATGTCAGAATGAACGGTGACAATACCGGAAACGGCGTTGATGGCTGCTAAAACTTTTTTCTCGGCAATGATGGGGACGTTTAATTTATTTTCTCTACCCAGAATTTCGCCTATACGTCTGTGTTCAGATGTAATTTCAATGACTTTGATGCGGGTGGGAGTTTCTTTGATATTGATGATATTTTGTGATGTTAATTTGGGTGAAAATTCTAAGGTGAGACGACCTTGTTTTTCTTTTTTAACAAGTAGTTCTGGTTCTCCTTTGACTATTTCTACGCGGATATTAGGGGTATCTTCCCAAAAAACTAAGGGATGTCCAATTAATGCTAAGATGGTTTTTTCGTTGAAGCGATAGTTAACTTTGCCATAATAGCCTTCGCCATAAGTTTCAATACAATTACAAGCCCGAATGTCTTGGTGAGTAAGATAATCATACTCACTTAAATTATTACTCAGATTTTTGAGGGCAATGGGACGACCTTTACTCCATTGTCCTTTGGCATTAATTTTTTGTTCTTTGGGTTGCAGGCCACATTGGCTAGGATGGAAGGTAATGAACCATGCTAAACGCAGTTCTGATTGGGGTTTTGTGGGTGCTTGGGCTTCTTTTTGCAGGTTTGCTAGGGCATTGAGGCACATTTCCCAAGATTCTTGGGGTTGTAATATGTCTATGATGGTTTCAACTTCGTTGTCTTCTCGTAGTGCTTGTGCTTGTTGTTGGTAGTTGCTGCTGGGTTTGAGTCGGGATAGGAGTTCTGCGGTTTCCATTGCTAACCAGTGATGACCGGATGC
>NZ_BJCE01000393.1:0-2937 GCF_005402885.1 Sphaerospermopsis reniformis | reverse complement strand
ATTTAAAATTGCTATTTCTTGAGCTTTTTGTTGTTGTTCTAGTAAAAAATTTTTCATCTTTGTAAGCTGTATTCACCATAGTAGTATAATTATACCATTTATTCACAACTCAAATAGGATTGCTATAGTATTCAATCCCTAAAAAGGCGTTTCCTTCTTTCTACCCAACAAATAAATGCAGAAGTGAGTTTAGAGGTTTCACCTGTGATTAGAAAATTTTACCACAAACTAGATTACAACTAGACTAGATCCCCGACTTCCTGGAAAAGTTAGATATTTATTAGATATTTATAAGACATTTATAAGACATTTATAAGACTTACGCAAGATGTGACTTAAAACCTTATTCTTGTGTAGGGGTAATTCATGTAGCTTGCTTTCCGAAGGGTATTACCCCTACTTTCGTTCCCTTTTACGTAAGTCCTGATTTAAATTAAATTGTATCTGAATCAATATTTAATTCCTGCAAATTTGCTGCTAACCCTTGAACTTTTTCATCAGATATTTCTGCTTTTTGGGCTTTAAATTCTGCCCTTTGAGCTTTTTGCAAAAATAATAATTAGGGGGTGCTGAAAACCAGAAGAAGCAATAGAATTAGCAGCAATAGGAGAACTTGACGATATCTTCATTGATATTTTGGAAGCACTAAGTAACTTTTAAATTAGTTTCTAAGTATTAATAGAGTTTATTGAAACAATAGATATCTATAGACATTATATGGACAATTTATGAATTGTCCCTACGATAATTTTTACCAGATTTCTAATGTGGTTTAATGTGATCGTTAAATATAACCGATAGGTTTTTTTTATAAGTATGCGAATCAATCTTTCCGTCACCGCTGCTGCTATGGCCTTGTTAGCTGCTACTCCGTCAATAGCTCAAGCTCAAGTTAATAACATCATCCTTAATTCCAACTCATCAACCCCCTCAACTTCAGTAGTCAATATGACCATCACTGAGTCTGAAGTTCTGGCAGCCCAAAAAGCCTGGGGAGATGCATTAGTCGCCATCTCCACCACCTACGATCAGAAGGGAAAAGCCGCAGCTAAGGCATTAGCCGAGAAGATTATTGATCAAGCCTATGGTTATCAGATGGGTGCAGTGCTGTTCAAGCCAACTTTGACAAAAGCACCACAGACTTTCCGCACAACACGCCAAGGTGCATTGGCTTATTTCGTGGGCGACGATTCTTCTTTCCCTAATGATACTGGCTTTGCCCTCAACGGATGGCGAAAGGTAGAAATTCGCAACGCTGAAATCTTCATTGTTGGTAATGTAGCTACAACAATGGGCAATGTCTTAATTACTGACAAGACTGGTAAAGTAACCACAGTGGACAAAACCTGGAAGTTCATCAAGGATACCAATGGTAAACTGCGTATTGTAGTACACCATTCCTCCCTGCCCTACAAAGATTAAAATCACCTGTTTCATCAGAAAAATAGCAGGTTGGTGAAACTAAACATAGATCACTGTAGAGATATAGAGATGTTCCATAGGTAAGAACTCTCTTCTCTACATTCTGTGCAATATTCTGTGCAATTATGATGTCTATTAGACATCTCCAAAATAGAATGTATTAATTTGTCATAAGTTGTAGGGGCGAAGCTTATGGGCGATAATTTAACGGAAAAATCAGACATCTAGATATTCCATAAGCTTCGCCCTGCCCCCATAAATAAGTTCCATAATTTCTTTTCTGGAGATGTCTATTGGGTTGAGAGTTTCATGATTCATTGATGTCCTAACTGCTCTGTCTACGGCTATAAAACTGTCAACCAGAATAGGTAAAAATTAGCACCTTTGCCAACTCAAAAAGTGTGACATTTGCATTGTGTTATGCGATCGCCAAATTATCAAATTAATTAAGTATTAATTCAAAAAAAGCGATCGCCTGATCAATTAATTATCTACTGTAATCGCAGACTTGAGGAGGAACTTGACCTGATAAAAGTCCAGTCACTTTAAAAGGTTGTGCAGAACTTGTGGGATCAAAAGAAATCAAAGAAGCATCAATCACCTTAAAATCACCAGGTGCATTTAAACGCCATAATTTTGGAGTTTTAGCCACAGGAAAAGGTTGATCAAAACAGTAAGCATTGGTATCACCATGCAGCAATAAAACAGGTTTATCTAACTTTGCTGCCAATGTCTCTAACTGTTCACAAAATCCTTTGTAAGCATGGTTATTCAAACATCTGCTGTACACATCTCCGGTGCTACCATCAGGAGCAAAAGGATCTAACTGAGTCGCTACAACTATAGCAGATGTATCACTATTTTTAGCTAAATCAAAAGCATGATCGAGCCAAATTTCATTTTCTTTATCTCGTGCATCTGTCAGTTTTTCAACTGTCTGAGGATCATCAAGAAATATCTCAGTCCGACCATTATCTGTACTCACAATATGTTGCGTTACAAACCGGACACCTTTATAAAACCAAGTCTCATTTTCTGGTAAACTGCTTTGTTGTTCATATCGCCATTCAGGATTGACACTTTTAGGCTGACTAAATAATACCCGTCGAATAGCATTCAATCTTTCTAACTCTGATTGTCGTACCTTGAGGTTTTCGCGATCGCAATCAGTCCAATCATTATCCCCTGGTGTATAAAACACTGGTTTAACTATTTCATTTTTCCAAAAAGTCTGACTCTTCTCCAACCAAGCATCAGAACAAGCTTCTTGTGGACGACCAAGATCACCTAGATGAATCACAAAAGGTATATCATCATTCTCACGAAATTTTGGCGCAATATCTTCTATTAAAACCTGCTCATCAGTCCTACCATCTGCCAACTTCACCAAATAGACCTGTCCGAAATATATAACGGAAAAATGGTAGAACGGTAAATGGAAAATATACCGTGGTTCTACCAAAGATGAAAAATATTACCAATTATATACATATGTACCCAAAACGCGCTAGGGGT
>NZ_BJCE01000392.1:0-2952 GCF_005402885.1 Sphaerospermopsis reniformis | reverse complement strand
GGGAAATTCTGGATTTAAAACTGAATGCTGAATTGATAGTTCTTAGTGCTTGTGATACGGGACAAGGAGATATTAAAGGTGATGGTGTGATTGGTTTATCCCGTTCTTTAATTAGTGCTGGTATTCCCAGTATTGTGGTTTCTTTATGGGCTGTTGATGATGATTCTACATCGTTTTTGATGACGGAGTTTTATAAAAATATGGAACAAAAACTTGATAAAGGTACGGCATTAAGACAAGCGATGTTAACAACTATGAGACAAAAAAAATATGAAAGTCCCTACCATTGGGCTGCTTTTACTTTAATTGGTGAGGTTGAATAAATGGTGATTGGTGATTGGTGATTGGTGATTGGTGATTGGTGATTGGTGATTGGTGATTGGTGATTGGTGATTGGTGATTGGTGATTGGTGATTGGTGATTAGGTGAAATTATCCTTCAATCCCCTGACTCCTGACTCCTGACTCCTGACTCCTGACTCCTGACTCCTAACTCCATAATTTTGCATATCCTTGACTGGGTGAGAGATAGATATTTATGTGCAGTTTTAGGTCAAAAACTCTAAATTCCAGTAAACACTTATGAAACGCATTACATCTAGCATTAAATCTAGCATTTGCCTCACTACTTTTATCACCACCTTTATTTTATCCAGTGTGGATATATTTCCTATCCCACCTCAAGCAATTGCACAAACTCAAGAAAATGGTGATTTATTTTACCTGTATAAAGGACAACGTATACTATTAAATCAAAGACAGGATGCGATCGCTGTTTCTTTTAAACAACTCAGTAAAACCCGTAGTCTGTCTGATCCTCCTTTATACCTGCAACTGCAACAAGATTTACAAAGCGGGATTCGTAGCACTACACCACCCCAGGTAACACCTTTAGGTGAAAATTACGCTTTGGTAAATTTGCCTAAAGACATCCAAAATGCTGAAGTTGTTTTACAGCAACGCATTCAACAACAGCCTTATGTACAAACTACTTTACCAGTTCTTACCCGCAACGAACATCAAGAAATCATTGTTGTACCTAACGAAATTATCCTCAGCTTTCAATCGCAACTTTCCCAAAGTCAGAGACAAGCAATTTTACAACAAAACAATCTAGAAATTGTCCGTCCCCTACGTTTTAACCGCGATCGCTATCTCGTAAAATCCACAAGTGCCTCTGGTACAAAAATTCTCAGTGTATCTAATCAACTTAATAGCGTTAAAGGAGTAACATCTGCTACACCTAATTTTATTCAATCTTTAACTAACCACAATCTAGAAACTGCTACCAAACAAATCACAAATATGCAGAGAACTGGAGATTGGTTACAGACAACAAAACCAGAAAATACCAATCGAAGCAACCCATCTCAAAACAGTTCTCAATCTAGAAGTATTGCTGCAAGAAGTACACCAAAAAGTAATTTATTAGGATTAGCTTGGCATTTAGATAGTAGACCTTTACAACAATGTTTACAAGAAAAAATATCAAGTTGGAAGTCCCTACAAACTTGTTTACAAAAACCCATAAATGTCGGTAAAAAATCAGCCGTAACTCGTACAGATGTCCGGGTGACAGATGCTTGGAAACGCAGTAACGGTGGACGTGGTGTAGTGGTGGCAGTTTTAGATAGTTTGATTCAGTGGGATCATCCTGATTTGATCAATAATATTTACACCGTCAAAGCTGCTGATAAATGTCCTGGAGAAGTTCATGGTTGGGATTTTTCCTCTAGTAATAACAGTTTAGATCCTTGCGAAAATGGTGATGGTGATACTCGAATTAGTCCCACAGAATTAGCCATTTTAGGGTCTATATTTCAGGATACATTTCAACTATCTGATGCTAAATTAGTGCAGCAATATTCTACAGAAGCACTGGAAATAAAACGTCAAAATCCTGATTATTCCTTAGAACAAATTGCTACCGTTCTGCGTTATGTTTTTCGGAATCAAGTCGGTGGAGAATTTCATGGTACTTATGTCAGTGGTGCGATCGCTGCCAAACCCCAAAATGGCGAAGGAGTGTTAGGAGTAGCACCCAACGCGCAGATTTTACCAATCCGGTTATTTGGGTTAAATGGTAGTTATAGTCCTGCTGCTTACATTGAAGCTATTGGTTATGCAGCAGACAGGGGTGCAGATATCATTAATCTCAGTTTAGGTAGTCTTTTACCAAGTCCAGGAGAAGAAGAGGCGATCGCAGATGTTCTCAAAGCGAACCCGAAATTAGTCATTGTTGCTGCTGCTGGTAATGAAAACAGGAACAGAGTCACATTTCCTGCTGCTTATCCAGGAGTTATATCCGTTGGTGCAACCAATATTAAAGGTAATCGTGCATCCTACAGTAATTATGGTGGAGGATTAGATTTAGTAGCACCAGGAGGGGATTTAAATACACCGGGATTATTAGGTGGCATTCCCACCACAGGAGGAACGTCTTTAAATGCCTTTTGGCAAGGTGTACCTGATCCTAGCAGTCGTTGGTCTGCTGTAGTTGATGGCAAAGGTAAATATTGGTGGGTAGAAGGAACATCTTTTGCTTCACCAACTGTAGCGGGAGTTGTGGCTTTAATGAAGGGGGAAAATAAAGCAATCGGTAGAGAAAGATTGGTGAGTATCTTGAAATCTACAGCTAGTTATCAAGGACTGACTATTTCTCCACAAGATGCCGAACTTTATCGTTTACAACGCAGTGAGGGAGAAATTCCCGCATCTGTGAAAGAACAGCAATATTTCTTTGGTAAAGGACTTGTGAATGCTAATGCAGCAGTGCAAGCTGTTAAAAGGAGACGGTGATGGGTAATGGGGAATGGGTAATGGGTGATGGGTGATGGGGAAAATACAAATAACTTCCTCCTGACTCCCGACTCCTGTACGGGCGAAGCATTCGGAAAATAGCCTTTTCATAAAATTGATAATTTTTCGCCCGAATGCTTCGCCCCTACGACTC